>PGTJ01000014.1 GCA_002794515.1 Phototrophicales bacterium | reverse complement strand
TCTTTGCGATACCCCACCCCATTTTGTGTCATGGTGATGGTCGGTTGTGGTTTAGGAGCTGGCACAGGTGCTGGTGCTGGTGCGGGCTTTGGCGCGGGTGCGGTTTGCCCACTGATGAAATTCTGCACATCACTTTTGGTCACTTTTGTGCCAGTGGTCGGCACTTGATTAATATCCACATGGTGTTCAGTCGCCACACGCTTAGCGACAGGTGTGGCTTTTTGACCATCTGTTTGCACAGAGGTCGGTGCAGATGCAGGGACAGGTGCAGGTTGTGACGATGACACCGTCACATTACTGCTGACTACACCCAAAATTGCCCCTACCGCCACATCCGAACCTTCTGGCGCGAGGATGCTCTCTAATACACCATCGGCATCGGCGGTCACTTCTAGCGATACCTTGTCCGTCTCCAAGACGACCACCACCTCGCCTGCCGATATTTTATCGCCTACTTTTTTCGTCCAACTGGATACAGTGGCTTCGACCACCGATTCCGCTAAATCTGGCACAACCAAATTGAATGACATCACAACGCTCCCTCTATATTTTTACTCTGGCTTGAATTTCCAATCAAACGCATATTGTGTGATAATGGCTTGGTTGGTATAGTGCAAGGTTTTTGACCCCTCTGCTGGTGTGGAACTGCGCCGCCTGCCGACATAATTCACAGGAATATCCATGCCTACCAATTTCTTAATGCGATAATTCATAAAATCCCAAGCGCCCATATTTTTCGGCTCTTCTTGCGCCCAAACGATTTGTGTGGTCTTGGCATATTTTTTGACGATTGCCCCAATCTCTTCGGCGGGAAATGGATACAACTGCTCCACCCGCACCACCGCTACTTCTGGATGTTGGGGGCGATATTGGCTTTGTACCAAATCATAATAAAATTTGCCACTGCAAAAGACCAAGCGGGTGACTGTATCGGGGTCGGCGATGGGGTCATCGATTAACGGTTGCCATTTGCCTTCTGCCAATTCACGAATTGTCGAATATACCGCAGGGAGGCGCAACAAACTCTTGGGGGTCATCACCACCAGGGGCAACGGGTCGGTCTTGAGCAACAAGGCTTGTCGACGGAGCAGATGAAAATATTGGGCGGCAGTGGTGGGATTAGCAATCCGCATATTGGTCTTTGCCGCCATTTGCAAAAAGCGTTCTGGTCTGCCTGTCGAGTGATCTGGACCACCGCCCTCATGCCCATGCGGGAGCAACATCACCAACGATGGTGTTTGTTTCCATTTTTCGCGGGCAGATGTGATGAATTCATCGACAATATTCTGAGCGCCATTCACAAAATCGCCATATTGCGCTTCCCATAAGACGAGTGTCTCTGGCGAGACGACATTATAACCAAACTCAAAGCCCAATACCGCCATCTCGGAGAGTGGGCTGTTATACACCACAAATGAGGCTTTGGCTTGTGGCAAAACTTGTAGTGGCACAAGGCGATTGGGGCTAACGGTCTCGCGTAAATCAATCGTTGAATGCGTTGGTTCTTGATAGGTATTGGCATCATACAACACGGCATGACGGTGGCTAAATGTGCCACGTTCACTATCCTGACCTGTCAGGCGGATAGCGATACCCTCTTCTAAGATGCTGGCGAATGCCAATTCTTCGGCGGTAGCCCAATCTACTAGGGGTTCATCCACATTATCCAACGCCTTGCGCCGTGTGAGAATGGTATTTTCTAATCGTTTGGAATAAAAATTAAACCCACTGACCACCTCTTGTAATGATGTATTCAGCGCAGATAAGCGCTCCAGCGATACCGCCGTCTTGATGCGCTTGGCGATGCCCTTCGGCGGTTCTTCGAGCGGTGGCTCTAGGCGCAATTCGGCTTTGACTGTATCGTATGCCTCTTGCATGGTGGCGAGATGCTTGTTATACAATTCATCGGCTTTGCCTGTGGGCAAAATACCCTGCTGGGTCAGTTGATCTGCCCATAATTGGCGGATGCGCGGATGATTCCGCACCACCCGATACATATTCGGTTGTGTAAAGCCCGGCTCATCCAGTTCATTATGCCCATAACGCCGATACCCCACAAGGTCAATCAGGAAATCTTTTTCAAATAATTCCTGATAATCAAATGCCAGTCGCGCCACCTCTAACACAGCAAGCGGATCATCGGCATTGACATGCACCACAGGCACTTTGAAACCCTTCGCCAAATCGCTGGCATACAATGTACTGCGGGCATCTTTGGGCAGTGTGGTGAAGCCGAGTTGATTATTGGCAATAATATGTATCGTCCCACCTACCCAATATCCGGGCAAGCGCGACAGATTGAATGTCTCGGCGACAATCCCCTGACCAGGGAAGGATGAATCGCCATGTATCAGGATTTGCATGGTGCTATGTTCATCAAAATGTGGCGCACCGCGCTGATTGCTGATAGTCCCCGCCGCCCGCGCCATACCCACCGCAATCGGGTTGATGGCTTCGAGGTGGCTGGGATTGGGAGGCATCATCAACACAAATTCGCCATTTCCATACACATCATATATCCGCCCCTGATGATATTTCACATCACCCAGTTGCCAACCGATCACATTTTCATCTTCGGGATCGACAAAATCTTGCAAAATTTCTTCATACGGCTTTTTCATGATGTGCGAGAGCGTATTGAGTCGTCCACGATGCGCCATGGCAATGGCAATGGTGCGTTTGCCGTTGCGTGTCTGATCTGCAAGGCGCACCAGTTCATCTAACAAGGGGATCATCATATCCAGACCTTCTACCGAAAAGCGATATTTGGTCGGGAAGCTCTTTTGCAAAAATTCTTCAAATGCCTCGACTTGTGATAAACGGTCTAACATCGCCAGGGCATCTTCTGGACTGGCTTGAACCTGATACCGCCGCGACTCAATCGCCTCTTTTAGCCATTGGCGTTCTTCGGGGATGCGGATATGGTCATTATCGTAACCAATTGACCCCATATACACCGCTTTTAGGGCTTGCACCACTTCATAGGCGCTAGATGCGCCCTGCGCCAGAGGGCTATCAATCAGACCAGCAGGCAGGTGATGCAAATCGGTTTCGGTCAGACCGTGATAATCGGGCGCGAGTTCAGGATCCCCAATAGGCGGTGTGCCGAGCGGGTCAAGATGCGCCCCCACATGCCCAAATTGACGGATGGCTTGTACATAATTGCCAAGCGCCTTGACTTTATACACATCTGCCACCATCTCACTGGGTAGGGTGGTTGTTTCATCGGTCAGGGGAGTCCAATTCTGAAAAAATGCGCGTGTATTTTCATCAAAAGAATCGGGTGAGGCGAGGAATTTATCATACAATTCCATCACATAGCCCGCATTTAAGCCATGAATTTGTGTGACTGTCATATCCTATCCCAAGTTAAAATGCCATTTGTGGCATATCGTCATATTTTCTTATTTATTTTACCCAAATTGTGTGCAATTCGTGTAGCCCTTATAACCGAATGCTTATTTATATTCATACATCGTGAATTATGATACAAAGTAACCAATAAATAACCAATGTTCATTGTGCAATATGACCAATTACCCCTTGTGCAAAAATATAAATTGGCAGATAATACAGATACAAAATAAAAGTAGTTTTTTGTTTTTTACAGGAGTTCACTCTATCATGGCGACAGCCCTCAGCATGACTATGAATAAATCAACCTACAAAGACCAAAATGTATCTAGTCCTTATGAAACTGCCTTATTGCAATATGACCGCGCCGTTGGACATTTAGATTTGCCGACATCAGTGGTGGAATATATGCGTTATCCGCGGCGTGAATTTACGGTGAACTTCCCTGTGCGCCGTGATGACGGCTCTACCGAGATGTTCACGGGGTATCGTGTGCATCACAGCACAGTGTTGGGTCCTTCTAAAGGCGGTATTCGTTATAGTCTGCATGTAGACCTCGATGAAGTCCGCGCCTTAGCCATGTGGATGACATGGAAATGCGCCCTGATGGGCTTGCCCTATGGTGGTGCAAAAGGTGGTGTGATTGTCGACCCCAAAACCCTGAGCATGGGTGAATTAGAACGACTCACCCGCCGTTATGCTTCTGAATTGATCCCGCTCATCAGCCCACAATCCGATGTTCCCGCGCCCGATATGGGGACAAACGCCCAAGTGATGGCGTGGATTATGGACACCTATAGCATGACCGTTGGTTATTCTGTCCCCGCCGTTGTCACAGGCAAACCGCTCGAAATCGGCGGTAGCGAAGGACGGACATCGGCAACGGGTCATGGTGTGGTCATATGTATGGTCGAGGCGCTCAAACGGCAAGGCATCACCGACCCCAGCAATATCAGCGTGGTCGTACAAGGGTTTGGGAATGTCGGCACATATGCCGCCAATCATGCCTTTGAATTGGGCTTTAAGGTTGTCGCCGTCAGCGATGTGAACGGGGGCATTTATAACCCCAATGGCTTAGATATTCAAGCCGTCCGTGCATATTATGCCGAAACAGGCGCGCTCAAAGATTTTGGCAATGCCGAAAATATCACCAATGAAGAATTGCTCGCCCTGCCCTGCGATGTCCTCATCCCCGCGGCGATGGAAAGCCAAATCACCCGCCTGAATGCCGATAAAGTCAAAGCAAAATTGGTGGTCGAAGGGGCAAACGGTCCAACCACACCCGCCGCCGATGATATTCTGAATGATAAAGGTGTGCTGGTCATCCCCGACATCCTCGCCAACGCGGGCGGGGTGACGGTCTCGTATTTTGAATGGGTACAAGACCTGCAAGCCTTCTTCTGGGATCAAGAAGAAATTTCGCGTCAATTGCGTCGCTTGATGATCAAAGCCTATGATTTCACCGCGCACACGGCGGAAGAATATGATATTAACATGCGAACAGCCGCCCAAGTTGCCGCCATCAAGCGCGTTGCACAAGCCTTACAAACGCGCGGATTTTATCCGTGATACACACCAATCCATACTCCTCCATGTCACACGATTGCCGTTTTTAGAATTTATATTTTTTGCACAACGAACAAGGGGCAAGCACAGCCCCTTGTTCGCTTTTTTGCAATTTGATGTTATAATTTGCCTCATGATTAATTTATACGAACTCATAAACGCATCTAATGGTCAATTATTTGGCGAACCAACCGCGCAATTATTTGAATCTTTTGTCACCGATTATGATGTGGCAACAGTCAATCAGATTTTTGTCGCGGTCGATAACGCTCATGAATACATCGCCCAAGCCATCCAAAACGGTGTGTCGGGTGTGATATGCGCCCGCCCGCCCGAATGTGATACCACAGGCGTAACCGTCATCCTCGTCAAAGATGTGGAACAAGCCCTGTTATCGTGGTCGCATTATGTGCTGGGCAAATTCGGCACGAAGGTCATCGCTGTGACGGGTGTGGCGGGCAAATCCACCACCATCGATGCCATCAGCCATGTCCTGAGTTTGCGCTATCAGGTGTTGTATCAACCCGATTTATCGGGCAAGCGGGTCAATATCCCCATCGCATTGGCAAATTTGACCGAAGCACATCAATTCGCCGTCCTCAAAGTCGGTGTGGGTGGCATGGGCGAAATTCCCGCCATGATACAAGCTATCCAACCCGAAGTGGCGGTGGTGACGCATATCGGCACAATCCCCACCGCCGAATTCGCGCATATCAACCAAATCGCCGATGAAATACGCCTGTTGGTCGATTATCTCTCGCCGAGTGGGTTGGCAGTGCTAAATTATGACGATGACCTCGCCCGTAGCATGGGCGCACATACACGCGCCACTGTGAAGACCGTGGGTGTATCGGGCTTTGGCGCAGATTTAATGGCATATAATGTGCAATACGAACTGGATAAGACCCGTTTTGAATTGCGTCATGGTGATGCACGTTATATCAATCAATCCACCCCGTTATTGGGCAAATTATCGGTCTATGCCTTGCTGAATGCCCTGATTATCGGCGCACATTACGACATTCCGCTCATCGAGTCGCTCCAAGCCCTGAGCAAAATCGCGCCATTGGCGGGTCGGATGAACCCCCTCAGGGGCAAAAATGGGTCGTTGCTGATTGATGATACCTATAATGCCAACCCATTCTCGTCATTGGTGGCGTTGGATTGGCTCTCGGCTATCAAGAGCAAACACAAACGGCATATCTTCGTCTTTGGTGATATGGGCAGGCTGGGAGAAAATACCCGCATGGGGCATCGGTTGGTCGGTCAGCGTGCATCACAAGTGGCAGATGTGTTTATCGCACGGGGGCAAAATGCCAGTTTGGCGGCGCGTTCTGCATTAGATAACAACATGGACGCGAGCAACGTTCGCATCACCCATGCCACCAATGACACGGTGAATATGCTGAATATGTATCATATTAATGCCGATGACATCATCCTCATCAAAGGCGATATGGGCGGGCGCATGGAACTGATCACATCTGCCCTGCTCGATAACCCCGATGATCATCGTCAGTTAGTGCGCCAAAGCCGTATCTTGCCGACTGCCTCTTTTTATAACCCATCACGCCTCAGTTGGGTGGAACTGGATTATGATGCACTGGCGAATAACATCCACGCCATTCAAAGACGCTTATCGCCAGAGACCAAACTCATGGCGGTGGTCAAATCAGATGCCTATGGGCATGGGGCAATTAGCGTTGCAGAGACGGCTATCGCCAATGGCGCGACATATTTGGGGGTGTCATCGCTCGAAGAAGCCTTGATCTTGCGCGATAACGGCATTGATGCGCCGATTATCGCCCTCAATTACACCCCGTTCCATCTGGTACACGAAGCTATTCAAAACGACATCACACTGGCATTATTCGATTTAACAGTCGCCCGCACTTATGATCGCATCGCCCGCGAGAATAACGGTGTGGTGCGTGTCCATGTAAAAATTGATACGGGTATTGGTCGGCTTGGTGTCATGCCCGATGATGCCCTAACCCTGTTCCGCAATTTGCTCGCACTCAAACACATCGAAGTAGAGGGGGTATATACCCACTTTTCGATGGCAGATGAACAATCTGACCACACCGCCAAGCAGTTGAGCATTTTCAAGACTTTATTGCGCGACATACAATCGCTGGGGTATCAATTCAAATATATCCACGCGGGCAATAGCGCAGGCACACTCGCCCACCCCGATGCCCATTTCAACATGGTACGCACAGGGGCGGCGATGTATGGCATCCATCCATCGCCTGTTGTCAGCCTATCTGATGATTTTCGCCCTGTTATGGCATGGAAGACCATCATCGCCCAAGTCAAACGGCTACCACCCAAACATCCAGTCGGTTATGGCAACACCTATATCACCCAAGATTACGAAACGATTGCTATTATCCCTGTTGGTTATGCCGATGGCTTTCGTCGTGCGCCCAACACCTGGCGCGAGGTGCTGGTGCATGGTCAACGCGCAAAGGTCATTGGACGTGTGAGCATGGAAAAAAGCGCCATTAACATCTCGCATATCCCCGATGTATCGGTTGGAGATGAGGTGGTCTTGCTCGGCGCACAAGGCGATGACCGCATCACTGCCGAAGAAATTGCGGGGCATCTGGGGACAATTAGTTATGAAGTGGTGTGCAGTGTATTGCCCAGAGTGCCACGCCGATAAGCATGTTGTTATCCACCAGCCAAAATGCTCAATATATCGCGGGTGATTGCCCGTGCATCGGTGGTATAAGAATACACACGGCTGAGGTTGCCTTGTTTATCAATCAAAAAACGGGTGGCAGTATGGTCTATCAAATATTCCTGTGGTGCGCGTGGATTTTCGATGCGCCCATAATACAACCCATAATCGTCCATGAGAGGGGCGAGTGTCTCATCTGTGCCACTCAGACCGATGAATGATGCGTCATATAACGCCATGTAATCTCGCAGAGAACTGGGTGTATCGCGTTCACCATCTACGCTAATGAATAAAAATACCACCTCATCGGCATTGGCATTCAAAAAGCGCTTGATTTTGCGATATTCAAGCATATTCGTGGGGCAAACATCTGGACAGCGCGTATAGCCAAAGGCAATCAACACCAATTTGCCCCGAAAATCGCTCAGGCTCACATTTTCGCCTGTGCTGGCGGGCATGGTAAAATCATGAACAGGCTTGGGCGGGTTATAAATGCTAATCCCCTCGCTATTGGCGATCGGTGTTGAATTATCATCGGTGGGCGACTCGGCGACACGGTTGTTGAATACCGTCAAAATCAACACACCAGCTACCGCCAATACAATCGGGATGAAAACCGCCAATATCAAAATGTTGCTATTCGATTTTTTCTGAGCCATTCATATACCTTCTATGATACAATTAACACGCATTGATTATATCAAGAGACATGTTGATGAATACACCCCATGTGCAAACCATCAAACAAAAAGCATACGATTTGGGATTTAACATTGTGGGCATCATCCCCGCCCAACCCGCCAACACATTAGAAGCGTATTTTCGCTGGATACATGCCAATATGCATGGCTCTATGACATATCTGGCGCGTGAAGATCGGCAAATTCGCAGGCGCGACCTGAATTATATCCTCAATGGGGTGAAATCGATGTTGATTGTCGGGGTCGATTATCGCATTGCCATGCCAGAAGACATGCTCACAGACCCATCGCGGGGCAGGATTGCCAGTTATGCGTGGGGATACGATTATCACGATTGGCTCACACCTCGCCTAGAAGCACTCGCCACATGGTTATGCGATAGTGTGCATCATCATTATAAGGTCTATGTCGATACAGGGGCAATCTTAGAACGCGCCCACGCCCAAACGGCTGGATTGGGCTTCATCGGCAAAAACACCATGCTCATCCATCCACGCAGGGGAAGTTATTTTTTCATCGGCGAAATCTTGACCGATATGACCTTTGATGAATACGATACCCCGCACCGCTCAACGATGTGTGGCACATGCACCCGATGTTTATCTGCCTGCCCCACCGATGCTTTTCCACAACCCTATGTGTTAGATGCACGGCAGTGCATTAGCTATTTGACGATTGAACACAAGGGCGATATCCCCCCCGACTTGCGCCCCAAAATGGGCAATTGGATTTTTGGGTGTGATGTGTGTCAGGATGTCTGTCCGTGGAATCGCTTTACCAATCATACATCAGAAATTTATTTCAGCGCCAACGACATCAATCGTGTCGCGCCACGCTTAGCAGATGTGTTGATACTGGATGATGACACCTTTTCAGGAATATATGCCCACACACCCATTCGGCGCATTGGTCGTGAACGCCTGATACGCAATGCATGTATTGCGGCGGGCAATTCGGACGATCGGTCGCTCTTGCCCGCCTTATATCACGTTTATAAACATGGCAATGACCAAATTCGCACACATGCCGATTGGGCAATTGCACAACTGGGTTAATCGGCTTTGGCTTTCTTGGCACGTTTTTGTTCATCACGGATTTGTTTTTCGAGGTCGCGCAATTTTTTGGTGATGGTCGCGGCTTTGCGCGCCTCGCCAATAGCTTTATATGAGGCGGCGATATTGGCAAGGGTGATGGCTTGACCCGCTTTGTCATCTAATTCAACCAATATGGGCAGTGCCTCTTCAAAATATGCCAATGCTTTGCGCCTATCTCCACCTTTGAGGGCATATACCCCACCGATATTATTCAATGTACTGGCGATGCCTTTTTTATCGGCAATATCTCGGCGAATAGCCAGGGCTTGGTCATAGCATGTCATGCCCGCCTGTTTATCGCCCGCATTGACATGCGCCTTGCCCATGTTATTCAGCGCCAATGCTTCGCCTTCACGCTCGCCCAATTCGCGGTATAGTGCTAAGGCTTGGTCATAATACGCTAACGCTTGGGCGGTATCGCCCGCTTGTGAGTAGGTGAACCCAATATCGACCAATGTGTGCGCCTGCATCAGCCTATCACCATTGGTGATGTGTTCGTTCAATGCCGTTTGATAACCATCCAGTGCTTCTTGTTGTTGTTTGTTCATCATTTCGGCAATTCGTATAATTCCAATAAAACACCACCTGTGCTTTTCGGATGCACAAAGGCATATTTTATCCCATTCGGGCGCAATTTGGGTGTGTCATTGATCAGCTCTATCTGATGCGCCACAAGGCGGGATAACACCGCCTCAATATGCTCCACCTCGATGCACAGATGATGCAATCCCGCACCTTTCTTCGCCAGATATTTCGCCACGCCACTATCTTCAGTGATGGGTGCGAGCAATTCCACTTCGCTTTCACCTGTGGGCAAAAAGGCGATTTGCACCGCCTCTTCTTCATTACGCTCGACATGATTGAGTGTTAAGCCAAGCGCATCACGCCAAAATTTGAGCGCCTCATCCACATCGGGGACGACAATCGCCACATGATTAATTTTGAATTCAGCCATTTTTCACCTCTATTCAGGATGCACAAAGGCGCAAAGATTGCGCCCGCGCCCTTGTCGATACAATCAGAGACGACAGTCACCTCTGAATAATCTGCTTATGACTCGGCAGGTGGTGCAGGTGGCGACACAAAAATGCGATAGCCATCGATGATAGTCTCGATGAAATCACGATAGATAGTATCGGTATTGTCATCTTCTGGCACTTCTGCCCACAAAGCATAGGTGATGCCATGCACCGTTGTGCCATATGCCCGTCCGATATATGATACACCACCACGCACAACCCGATAAATGGTCGCATCCCATGTATGATAGCGCCCATTATACACCCGATTTTGGATAACCTGCAGGCTATCTGCACCAAGTAATGCTTGCCCTGTGATGATATTGCTCAAGACATTCACACCCGTCTCGACATCGGATGTGAGCAAGTAGCGCGTCATGGCTAAAAATGTGGATGTATCATCGGCTGGGGTATAGCGCGTCCATACGCCAAATTTCATCGTACCACTGTCATCCTGTGCATCTTCAGGTGTATGACGTACCCATGATGTGGGGACGAAATACAATTCTTCGCCCATCAGGCGGTCAACACGCCAGAGCGGTGTACGCGAATTTTCGTAAGCGACAGGATCGAAAATGTTGACATATTCGCGCAATGTGGGATAAAACGCCTCGAAATTGCCCCGCCCATCGACCGATTCGCTGGCTAAAACAATGCCATAATTATCACCATACACAGGGTCAGATTGGATGAACACAAATGCCCGCCCAGAACGCCCTTCACCATCGGCATCGCGGGTATAATCGAATTCCAGCGCATCACGTCCATCTACCGTGATGGGTGTCAGGTCGCTGACAACGGTGAATACATTATATTCTGATGCCGTTTGAACAGCCTCTTCTAACGATTCGGTGGGGAAGCTAAACATCAACACCACCAAATTGCTATTTTCGGGGTCATTGGTCTGATACACCCCTACGTCACCATAATCGGGATTCACGGCAAAATTGGGATTAAAAGATAGCGGTGTCCATGTCTCGAAACGTGGGATGGTCACACCCACATCGGGTCGTGTTTCGGCGCGTAAATTCGGCGCAATACCCTCGTTATTCACCGTGACCAATTCTCGCACAAAACCAGTTGTACCACCAAATGCCGTGACCAATAAGCCCACATTGTAATTACCACTCAACGCGGGCATGAACTTCCAACTGAGACCATCTTCTGTCCATGTGTAGCTATTGCCCTCTACGGCACTCACCCGTCCATCACCTGTGACCAGATATTTATACGTCTGGAAAATTGATCCTGCTGGAATTTGAATCACGGCGAGGGCGCTGTTGCCTTCTGCCTTATTGATAACCCGTTGGGTGATGCCCCCCAAAATGCCGTCAAAGCTCAATGTGACCGTGACATCATTCCAAATTTGGCTATCGGGCAAGCGATAACGCCCCTCTAGGGCGGCAATATCTTCACCAATATTCAAATATTCAAAATGGGTATTGGTGCCATCGGTCACAATGGGCAATGCCACCGACCAATTTTGTAAATAGGTGGTCACACCCTGATTCCATTGGTTTAATCGGACGAAATTGCCATTTTCATCAAAAGACGAGGTGAGCAACCGCCGATCATACATGCGGGTAATCGTGCCATCATCTTGTAATTGGTCTACGGTCAAATCGGCATAAGCGATGTTCCGCCCAACGGTTTCGGTTTCGATATAAAACGGATTGACGATGCTCACCGCTTCGGCAGGATAACGTGTGACCACGTTGATTTTAGGGGCAACTGGCGAGTGGAATGGCGGGTCGCCCGTCCATGGCTTGGGTGTGACGGCGGCGAAATAATTGCGGAGCATCCGACTCCATTCACCGAGTGGTGTCTCATAAAAATATTGCTGATCAAGGTCTTTGCTCTTCTCTGGGAAGAACAGGTTGTAATAATAGATGCGGTCACGCACACGCGCCCCTGCATCGGCATATATTACGACATGACGCAATTCTTCTAAAACCTTGTTGGCGGCATCCACCAATTCGGTGTCATCAGGGGCGATAGCGATGACCCGTTGCATAAAACTGCCGACATCAATCTTGGTATTGCTATTGGCGAAATTGGTATAAACATAGGTGTTCGACCGCGCCAGCCCAACGGTGAGCGCACGCACCTCTGGTTTAGCATTGACAACGGCGGCGAAGGATTCGATAGCCAATTCTAAATCGGCAAAGCGTCGTAGATTGGTCACAACACTGGTCAGGTACTCTGTGCCAGAGCCTTGTCTGAGCAAAATATCTTGTGTGATGTACTTTTCGACCAAATCTCGACCAATCACACCGAAATCGGGGGCGTTGATATTGTTGTTCATATAAGTGGTGAACAGGTTCATATCATGGGCGGGATCGACAACAATTTCCGGCGATGCGAGGGCATAATTAAAATAATCTTTGGCGATGGCAAAAAACTCGACACTGCTCATCAGACAAGCATCATTGATGAGGAAAGCGAATTTATCGAATGTCGGATTTTGCGATTTGGCTTCTTCGATAGCGAATGTCAGGGCTTGGCGGAGTTCGTTGCCAGTGATAATATCCTTCGCCAATTTTAAGCGCCCGACAAAAATTTCTTGTCCAGTCGCATTACGAATGCGCCGCCCCCCAAAATCGACCAAAAAGCCACTGCTATCCGTCAATGGCACACCTTTTTCATCAATCAGGGGCGCGCCTGTATCATCAACATATAACTTGCCATTTTCATCGAGGGCATACACCCCGTTTTCGCCAATATACACCGAGTCATCGGTGATTACACCCTGCCAACCTGCGCCATGACTACCCAATGTGAGGATATAATTTTCGGCAGGATAATATCGCATCCCCCACACCAAAAATTGGGCGAGAGCTTTTCCAGATGCCGTGTTCAAGTAACCCAAATCGGCGATCATCTGTGATGATAAAACAACCAAACCGTCCTCAGACGATACACCCGCCTGAATTTCAAACAGTTGCGCGCCACTCCAATCACCATTTGTCGTGTCGTATTCGAGGCTACGGTCTAATAAGGCGATAATCCGCATCTCTTCATTGCTACCGCCCGCCAATTCAAATTCATGAAAGTCGTTGATCAGCCCCACCTCAAGGTTGTTATCTCCCCCATAATACGCCAAAATCGTCCATTTGGCTTTTGGGCGCGGTTGCGAATAAATCGGATAACCAACATCCAACAAGCTCCCGTCTGTGACACGATAGCTGGTATCGGTGATAACCAGTTCAGACGGTGGGACAATCCGAATATTCAGTTGAAAGTTACCCGATGTATCGCCACTATCCAGTCCATACCGCCCGGCAATAATCCGATACACCCCCGATGCGGCTTGTGGATATTCGATGAATGATGTGGGGTCGCCACGCCGACGGTCATCATTCTCGGCAACGATATTGCCATTTGCATCGACCAGATACAGATAGGTATCGAGTTCGCTATCGGCTTCGATGTGTGACATGTCAACCTGAACAAGACTACCTCGATTACGAACACGGAATGAATATTCCCAAAACGGATGAGCATCATCGATGGTCTGGCAAAAATCGGCTTCAACACCAAATTCATCGCATTTGCCTGTGCCACCTTGTGCAAACAGGTCGCTATCACTCGGCACAAAGGTGATATACCCGATGAAAAGCATTCCAATAACGAATATCAATCTAAATTTGTGCGTCACTGTGGGTTCGCTCCCTGCTTATTTTTTCTTTGCGTATGGTTATTATAACGATAAAGATCGCTTTTGGCGAATAACATCAATCAAAAAGAGTAGGGGCAACCTACTCTTTTGATATGTTCAAAATCATCCACCTATCATGGGCAGATTTTGCCGGGACGTGGCGTACACACGGGGGCATTGCCATCACGAGTGCCTGTCACACGGGCTTGTGCGCCCAAGGCAATCCCTTCGGCAAATGTGGCATCCATATTAATGAACAGGGTAGCAATCTCAAATTCTTCAGGGAGAGTCACTTTGGCGACATCGATATCGGGATCAAAGGGGATGATAGAAACAACCGTTGCGTTGAAGGTCAGCGTTTGGGCATCGACATCATACGCCATGTTATCGGCAAGCGCTAATGTGACATAAACACTTTCGTTCTCAGTGGTCAAGACGGCATTGGCGACCAATTCGGGTTGGAATGTCCAAAAGGCGATCAGGTCTTGGGTGGTCAACAGACCTGCAGATAATTGTGGCAAATTGATGACATACGGCGCATATTTCGATACATCATTCAAAACGAGGGTAAAGGCATCATCGGCTTCTACAAAACTGCCCGATTCGGCAGTAATCACATACGAGCCAATCCACATCTCTTCGGCGGTTTCTTCTTGTGCATTCACAACAACCATTGGCAGGGCGAGGATGACCAATAGCATCATAAAACGTAGTACTTTCATCGTGTATTCTCCATTGCATTCATGATGAACAATTACTGACATACTTATGATCAGTATAGCAAAGAAATAGAGCATAACACCATGAAAAAGGTAAAAAAACGCACAAAATAAACAAACTTTTACGAGATTCGCGCCGATTCTTATCGGAAATCGGCTAATGCCGATTGAACAGTATCATACATGGCAAAAAAGTTATTGAAGCCGATCACCTCAAATACGCGCAACACCTTTGGATTGAGCGCCACCAGCTTCAAATCGCCACCATTATCCCGATTTTTAGTGAGGATGTCAGCTAAAATCCGTAAACCCGCACTGCTCATATAACGCACATCGGTCATATCTAATATCAGCCGATACCGCCCTAAATCGTAAATCGTCTGCAACAAATTTTCTAGCTCAACAGCCATCTGCGAATCAATCCGCCCCTTAAAGGTGATGACGGATACACCATTTATTTCTTCTTCTAAATAGTCCACAATATCGCTCCTGATTGTTTTTAAGCTATATGAATTATCATCCGATTTATCTGATTTCGCAACTACATTATATCATCTTAAAGGATTGATTATGTCTGCCCTACCCTTTCAAGGAATTCGCGTCCTCGATTTCACCCGTGTGTTGGCGGGTCCATTTTGCAGTATGATGTTAGCCGATTTGGGCGCAGATGTCATCAAAATCGAAGCCCCGCTCATCGGTGATGAAACCCGAGATTGGGGTGCGCCATGGGTCGGTGAGGCACGCGAACGCATCAGCGCTTATTTTGCGTGTGTTAATCGCAATAAGCGGAGCATCACGCTCAATCTCAAACATCCAACGGGGCAACACATCGCTAAACAGTTGACAAAGACAAGCCACATCATCATCGAGAACTTCAAAATTGGGCAAATGGCGGGCTTCGGCTTAGATTATGCCTCGCTTGCACTAGATAACCCCGCATTGGTTTATTGTAGCATCACCGGATTTGGTCAGACGGGAGATTATCGGCAACGACCGGGTTACGATTTTGTCATCCAAGCCATGACAGGTTTAATGGCTATCACGGGCGAAAAAGATGGCGAGCCTCATAAAGTTGGTGTGGCAGTGGCAGATGTCTTCACGGCATTATTCGCTTGTAATGCCATCCAAGCGGCATTGCGCTATGCCGAAAAGACAGGGATTGGGCAATATATTGATATGTCGCTATACGATTCGCAATTGGTGACATTGGTCAATGTCGCCAGCAATGTGTTGGTATCGGGCAAAGATGCGAGCCGATATGGCAATCAACATGCCAATATTGTGCCATATCAAACATTTAAGGCATCTGACGGTGATTTTGTGGTGGCAGTAGGCAACGATAGGCAATTCGGGGCGTTATGTGCCGTCATCGGCTATCCCCAGTTGGCAACAGATGAGCGATTTTCTACCAATCCCGCCCGATTAGCCAACCGTGATGCGCTCATCAGGCTATTGAGCGACATATTCATCACACAACCAGTGGGGCATTGGGTGATGTCGTTATTGGCGGTGGATGTGCCTGCCGGTGAAATTTATACCGTTCAACAAGCATTACACCTACCCCATACCCACCAACGCGAGATGGTTGTGCCGATGGGTATTGGTGATGCCATGATGTTAGCCTCGCCGATGCACCTTCGTCATACCCCGCCTGCGGTTTATCTTCCCCCACCCCGCTTAGGTGAACACACCGAGCAAATTTTGCTGGATGAATTGGGCATATCATCTGATGAGATTGCCAATTTGCGCCAGAGGGGTATCATCTAAACGCATATAGGGACGCATATTGATGATGCGCCCCTACAAAATGGAGAAGAAGGTGTATGCTACAGACGATTACTCATTCGTTCTTGCGGTCATGTGGCATCTCCCAATGTTCAGGAGAACGCCACAGGCTCGACAACAACAACTCACGTACGAAGATGAGTTCTTTGGGCAGGCGGTCATATAGCTTGGTGAACAGTTCTTCATGAAGCAGAATTTCTTTCACCCATTGGTCACGATCTACTGACATGGCTTCATAGAATTTATCTTCGTCAAAATCTAAACCATCCCAGACCAAATCTTCATAGCGGGGCATCCAACCAATTGGGCTTTCTTGTGCGCCGATTTTGCCATTGGCGCGGTCGACAATCCACTTGAGGATACGCATATTTTCGCCAAATCCTGGCCAAACGAACTTGCCATTTTCATCTTTTCTGAACCAGTTCACACTAAAAATACGTGGTGGGTTGGCAATATCGCGCCCAAATTGCAACCAGTGGTTGAAATAACTGCCCATATGATAACCCGCAAAGGGCAACATGGCGAATGGATCACGGCGGACTTGCCCCATACCGCCTACGGCGGCGGCGGTCATTTCGCTACCCATCGTGGCGGCGATATACACACCATAATTCCAATTGAAGGCTTGATACACCAACGGCACGGTATCGCTACGGCGACCGCCAAAGATGAAGGCTTTGATAGGGACACCTTTCGGATTTTCAAATTCCGAATCGACCACTGGGCATTGCGTGATGGGCGCAGTAAAACGGGCATTGGGATGGGCGGCTTTTCTGCCACTATCGGGTGTCCAGGGATTCCCTTGCCAGTCGGTTAATTGTGCAGGTGGTTCATCGGTCATGCCTTCCCACCACACATCGCCATCAGGCGTGAGCGCCACATTGGTGAAAATGGTATTCTTTGAGCAAGCAATCATGGCATTGGGGTTGGATTTCATCGAGGTGCCAGGGGCAACACCAAAGAAACCTGCTTCGGGATTAATGGCATATAATTTGCCATTTTCGCCCGGTTTAATCCATGCAATATCATCACCAATGGTGGTCACTTTCCAACC
>PGTJ01000519.1 GCA_002794515.1 Phototrophicales bacterium | reverse complement strand
ATGCAAGCATGGCGCAAAGCCAGCCATCGGCTCAAAGCCGATGACTATTGTTATTCTAAAAGCCCACTGAAGGGGCTCATTTTGCCTGATTTTGTGGCGTGGGCGCACCACCTATAGCACCTTTCGTGTGCTTGATGGCGATCAGCAAGATCGCTTTGAGCATCTTGCCATGATTAGCAATCAAGGTAAGAACCTATATGTGTATTGCTCATTCGTTGAAATATACCAGCGATAACCAGAGAACAACAACAACGGGTTTCGGTGTTTGCGCCTTCAAATCGGGATGTGTATCATTTATGGATGATAAACGGGTATTTGAAGTGAGAGTGCCAGAATATCCCCGCCCAGACAAGCGGGCGAATAATAAGCAATGACAACACCCACTGGAGTAGGCTACGAAACTTTGGGTGTTGTGTTTTATGCCCACACTGTAGCCAGATGCAACTCAAAATTCGGCAGGATGTCGGGCGCAGATAGCACGCCGTCTTCGCCGAAGCGGGTGGGGCGGTTGGCATGTAGGGTATAGACCAGCGCACCGCGTCGGTCGGGGTCGATTAGCCAAATCATCTTCACGCCATTATCCAAATCGAACAGGATGCGGTCTTGTATATCGAACATATTGTCGGTTGGGGATAAAATTTCGATGACCAAATCGGGGACGAGCGCCAACGGCAGGTGTTTGTTGACAATCGTTTTTAGATAATCCTCGATACGTGATGTTTGATAAAACATGATGTCTGGCACGCGTGCGCCCCGCACCCAATTGGTGCTGGGTGTATAAACGAATGTCATCTCTGGGTACACTTCCCCCAAATGATGTTGTGTGACAAAAGTGTCTAACAAACGGAATATCACGCGCAATATCGCTCCATGTAAATACCCTGTCGGTATTTTTTCAATTTTTTCTCCATTGATGAGTTCAAAAGGTTGTTCAGCGCTCAGGCGCAAAAAGTCATCTAGTGACATATCTTTAAAGGTTTTGATTGCATCAGGTATCATCACAAACTGCCTTATCCTATCATTTTTAGTTTATTATACCATAAACGCTAAACCCAAATTGTGTTCAGATGCAATTCAAAATTCGGCAGGATATCGGGCGCAGATAGCACACCATCTTCGCCGTAGCGAGTGGGGCGGTTGGCATGTGGGGTATAGACCAGCGCACCGCGTCGGTCGGGGTCGATCAGCCAAATCATCTTCACGCCATTGTCAAAATCGAACATGATGCGGTCTTGGATATCCAACATATGGTCGGTTGGGGATAAAATTTCGATGACCAAATCGGGGACGAGCGCCAACGGCAGGTTTTTATCGATGATGGTTTGTT
>PGTJ01000835.1 GCA_002794515.1 Phototrophicales bacterium | reverse complement strand
GACTAACACAGGCTTCATAATATCCCATGAATCCGAAGTAAACTCAACACGACGATTCTCTTCGATGCCAAGCGAATCGCGTGAGGTTGTGGGCTTTTCTGGCAAATTACGAGCGCGAACAATAATGCGCGAGGAATCAATCCCCCACACATTCACCCAGTATTTTTTGATTTCATTGGCACGCCGAAACGACAGAGGAATGTTCCCCACCTCAACACCGACACTGTTGTTGCACCCTGTGAGCGTAATTTTTGCTTTTGGATAGGTACGCAGGCGCTTCCCAATCACATTCATAATGTCATAGTAAAT
>PGTJ01000283.1 GCA_002794515.1 Phototrophicales bacterium | reverse complement strand
TTTCACTTCGTTAATCACATCAGCAGGCTTCATGCCGATGGCTTTCTTGAGCGCCTCGTATCCTTGATGTTTGACATACACATCAAACTTATGGATATTCGGCACATCTTTTTCTCGGTAAATGATATTCAATGACATGCGATTTGCTCCGTATCACTCAATATAATTTTTGCACTCACCATTACACCACAATCCACATCGCCGACTGTTATTTCTTCACATCTTTATTGGCAAAGGCTTCTGCCTCTTTGCGCCATTGATCGAGGAGCAATTTCATCTTCTCCATGTCTAAGTTTTCATGGAAGTGAAAATTGCATTGGAGCATGGGCGCTTTATCACACGCCGCCAGGCACATCACATGTTCGGCGGTGAACATGCCATCGGGGGTTGTGCCACCTTCTTCGATGCCCAGATAATCTAATAATTGATGATGAAATTCTTCTGCACCACGCAAGGCACAAGGCAAATCGGTACACACCTGTAACCAATATTTGCCTTTGGGCTTTTCGGAATACATGGTATAAAAACCCGCAATCGATTTCACTTGGGTGGGATCCATCTCACAAATTTCGGCAACCTCGCGGATGCCTTCTGGGGAGACATATCCATATTCCTCTTGGGCGATATACAACAACGGCATGACCGCCGAGCGTTTATCGGGATATTTGCTCAGATGATGATTCACGCGCTTGGCATGTTTTTCTAAAAGTGTGTTCGCCATGATGTTTCTCTCTCCGATTTTAGCGGTCGCAATCGCCCAAAACAATATCTACACTGCCGATAATCGCCACCAGATCGGCGATCATATGTCCTTCTGCCATGACGGGGATCGCCTGAATGTGCATGAATGACGGTGTTTTGAAGTGGACACGACGCGGTTTATTGCCACCTGTACCATGTAAATAACAACCGATTTCGCCACGCGGACTTTCAATGCTCACATACACCTCTTTATCGGGCGCAGAGAAGCCTTCTGTCCATAATTTGAAGTGATGAATCACCGCCTCCATGCTCTGACCGAGTTCAGTACGGGGTGGCGGGACGAATTTACGATTATCTGAGCGGAAGCCCCCTTTGGCGGTATCCAGTCGTTTAATGGCTTGTTCAATAATCCGCAGGCTTTGGCGCATCTCTTCTATACGCACCATATAACGGTCATACACATCGCCGTGTTCGCCCAATGGCACATTAAATTCATAAGCCTCGTAACCACTATAGGGCATGGCTTTGCGAATATCCCAATTGACCCCACTGGCGCGTAAACTCGCACCACTCACACCCCAAGCCAATGCCACATCGGGTTCGATGATGCCGACCCCTTGTGTGCGGTCAATCCAGATGGGGTTATTGGTCAATAGGCGTTCATAATCGGCGATGCGACCGGGCATAATATCCAAAAAGTGACGAAGCGCAGGCAAAAATTCGGGACGTAAATCGCGCCATACACCGCCTGGACGGAAATACGAACCCATCATGCGTTGACCAGAGAGCATCTCGAACATGTCTAAAATCAGTTCGCGCTCACGGAAGGCATAAAGGAAGACACTCATCGCGCCCATATCAATAGCGTGCGTGCCGAGCCACACCAAGTGACTGGCAATACGCGATAATTCAAGGCAAATCACACGGATAACTTGGGCGCGTTCTGGCACATCCAAATCCACCAATTTTTCGACTGCCAAACAAAAGACCATGTTATTCGACATGGGCGAGAGATAATCCATGCGGTCGGTGAGCGTCACCGCCTTCTCGTAGGATTTGGATTCGATATTTTTCTCGATGCCAGTATGCAGATAGCCCACATCGGGCAAACACGAGACAATTTCTTCACCATCTAATTCGAGGAGCAAGCGCAACACCCCATGTGTGCTTGGGTGATGCGGTCCCATATTCAACAGCATGGTTTCGCCCGTCATAGCGCGTTCAGAGACCAATCCGCGCAATTCATCGAGGCTACCTTGCCATTGGCTCATATCGAGTTGAAATGTTTTTGGTGCATCAGCGACCATAATGTATTGTCCTTATCATCCACAGGGCAAATGATGCCCCTATTCTTTGGCAAATGGCTTATGTTTCATAATTTCTTCAATATTAAATGAGAACTGAATCGTCTCGTAGCCGAGCGGATAATCGCGGCGGTGTGGATGTCCATCCCAATCGCTGGGCATGAGGATGCGTTTCATGTTGGGATGTCCAGAGAAAGTGATGCCCATCATATCGAAAATTTCGCGTTCTAACCAATTGGCGGCGGGGAATATGCTGGTGATGGTCGGGACGGTCGGATTTTCTTCGGGCAAAAACACCTTCACACGCAAACGACGATTATACAACATTGAATAGATATGATAGCTCACACCAAACCGTCCGAGACGGTCTTCATAACTGCCCTCTTCATCCCAATAATCCACCGCCGAAATATCGGACAGGTAATTATAAATCAGACCGACCGTATCGCGCAGGAAGCGGATGATGGCGGGCAATTGGGCGGGGTCGATGATGATGGTGGTCTCATCACGGAAATAATCCACGTCTAAAACGGCGGTAGAAAAAGCCTTCTTCACCGCTTCTACAGGGTCTATGGCGGGGGCGATGCTCATGTGTTACTCCTTATGCTTCTTGGCGAATGGTGAGCGCCCAATCAGAAATGCGTTCACCACGAATTTTCTCTTGGAGGGTCAAAATGCCGTGCATGAGTTGTTCGGGGCGTGGTGGGCATCCTGCCACATACACATCAACGGGGATAATTTCATCCACCCCTTGCACCACGGCATAATTGTTATACACACCACCGCACGAGGCGCAATCTCCCATCGAAATCACCCATTTGGGGTCTGCCATTTGGTCATATAATTGGCGCACAACAGGAGCCATTTTGCGCGTCACACGCCCTGCGACAATCATCAAATCGGCTTGGCGCGGGCTGGCACGGTTGAGTTCCATGCCAAAACGGGCGAGGTCGTAATTGCTGGCTTGTGTACTCATGTATTCGATGGCGCAACAGGCTAACCCAAACAACAGGGGCCAAGTCGCGCCTGTGCGCGCCCAGTTGATGGCTTGTTCTAATGTGGTCGTCACCACACCTAAATTACCGAGTTTTTGTGTTACTCCCATTCCAACGCACCTTTCTTCCACTCATATACTAAACCTATCGTCAATACAAAGAAGAACACACCCATCATGAGCAAGCCATAAAAACCCAAATCGCGAAAGATGACCGCCCATGGCAAGAAAAAGATCACTTCGATGTCGAATAAAATGAATAACACGCCGATGAGATAAAACTTGACCGGCAGGCGACGCACGGCGGGACCAATCGGCTTCATCCCGCTTTCGTATGGAGCAACTTTGCGCGTGGTCGGCTTATGCGGTCCGAACACCCACGAGATGTTGAGGATGATGAGGGTTAAGATGACGGCGATAATCATCAATGCCGCCACTGGAGCAAATTGTTCAATAGCCATAAGTCACTATCCCTTATTC
>PGTJ01000046.1 GCA_002794515.1 Phototrophicales bacterium | reverse complement strand
GAACCTCATCCAAAGCACGAGTAAGCATATTGAATTCGGTCTCTCTGCCCAAAAAGGTTGCCGCTTGCAAAAAACTATCGCGCACAGAATCCGATTCAGATGAGAGCTGAATGCCACGCATATTGTATATTTGTTCCAACACCGACTCGGCACTAGGCGGGCGGTCTTGGGGCAATTTTTCGAGCAACTGGGCGATGAGGGTTTGCAGTTCTGTTGATACATCTAATGTTGTTGTATCAATAGGTGTGTTGATAATATCGAAAATCAATTGGGTGACGGTCTGTGATGGATAAGGGAACGTGTGTGCAAAGACCTCGTAGAGCATTAGTCCGACAGAATACAGATCTGATGAAAAAGTCGCACCATCCCCACGTAAAATTTCTGGGGCGATATATTGCAATGTCCCAACAACACCCTCATCCGATGGTGAGGCGGTATCGCCTGTTGCCAGTCCAAAATCGAGTAATTTGACCTGTCCATTTTGCACCAGCACATTGGTCGGCTTGATGTCGCGGTGGATAATGCCCCGCCGATGCAAATAGACCAGTGCCTGTAGCACCTGTGTAATGAGGTCGAGTTTGTCTTCCATCGAGACTTTCTGACATGCGGTGACAAAATAATCGGCGTTATCGAGCCAATTCATGGTGAAGAATGGCACACGGTCAGCATCAAACCCATAATCCAAAACACTGATGATGTTCGGATGACGAAGGGTGGCGAGCATCTTGAATTCTTGAATCAGCGCCGTGCGAGCATTGGTATTTTGGCTAACCGTGGCAGAAAATCCCAAATCTTTGCCAATCAATACCCGCTTGAGCGCCACTGTCTCACTCGTGAGTTTATCAACACATCGGTAGACTGCCCCCATATTCCCCTGCCCGACAGTGGTGATGAGTTGATAGCGATTGGCAATGGTTTGCATTTGGATATCCTTTTGCATACGCAATTTGTTCTATACCTTGATTGCTAATTGTGCTATTTCGCTCGCCATCGGCTCAAAGCCGATGGCTATTTTTATTCTAAAAGCCCACTGAAGGGGCTCATTTTGCCTGATTTTGTGGCGTGGGCGCACCACCTATAGCACCTTTCGTGTGCTTTATGGCGATTAGCATCTTGCATAATTAGCAATCAAGGTTGTTCTATATAGTATAATCAGGGTAGTCATATGGCGCAACATAACCAAAGGATGTGCGAAATGGGCGCAGAAGAACATCGGCAAAAGGCGGGGCATAATGCGGTGGGTGTGGCGATTGTCACCGTCAGCGATACACGCACCCCCGAAACAGATGTGAATAAGCATTATTTAGAAGAGCGACTGGCACAAACAGGGCATATCGCCGTTGCATATCGACTGATCAAAGACGAACCCGACCAAGTATCGGCTGTGCTAGATGAATTATGCGCCATGCCCGATGTGCGATTGGTGTTATTCAACGGCGGGACGGGCATCGCCCCACGAGATACCACCTATGATGTCATCAGCAAAAAGTTAGAAAAGCCGTTGATGGGCTTTGGCGAATTGTTTCGCATGTTGAGTTATGCCGAAGTCGGGGCGGCGGCGATGCTGAGCCGCGCAACGGCAGGTGTGTATAAAGGCACATTGGTGTTCGCTATGCCCGGTAGCCCCAACGCCGTGCAGGTGGCATTTGAAAAACTCATCCTGCCCGAAATCAATCATCTGGCATGGGAAGTGGTACGAAAAGCATAATCAAGCGGTTATATCGTGTATAATCGAATTATACACCTCAACATTGTGGCAAGAGTAATCCACTTGGTAGGCTTTCCCAACTGGTTAGCCATAAATGAGGCAAAATGGCATCATTCGCCATTCAGGTAAAATCATATTGTGATTATCTATTCGAGCATCAAGACATGGCAGAATTAAAACTCATCACACTTGGGGGTGTGCGCGTCTTGTTGGATGAGCGTGATATTACATCGGAATTGCCCGTCAAAATGACCGCATTGCTCATCTATGTGGCGCGTTGTGGCAAGCCGAAACCACGTGAACATCTGGCAGATTTATTTTGGGGCGATAAAACTGCTAAACAAGCCTATGGCAGTCTGCGGACGGCTATCAGCAAAGCCAAGCCGTTGCTCGGCGAGGCATTACAGGTGACACATACCGACATCGGTGTATCAGCATGGCTCGATGCTAACGCATTCGAGATGTTAGTCGCTCAGCCGTTACAACGCGAGATGGGGTTGAACCTGTATCTGGGCGATTTTATGGCATCGTTCTTCGCTGATGATGCCCGTGAATTTGACGATTGGCAATTGCGCCAAGCCGAACAATTACATGAGCAATTTGTGCAAACAACCTTGCTATACATCCAAGACTTGCAAAAGGGCAATCAGATTAGCGAAGCCATCTTGACCGCCCGACGCGCATTGGCTCTGTCGCCCTTGCGCGAAGATATGCAACGAATGCTTATCAGGTTGTATCAACAATGTGGAGACCGCACATCTGCCTTGCGCCAATATCATCATTATCGCAATTTGTTATGGGAAGAATTAGGCGTAGAACCCGATCAAGACACGCAAGCGCTTTATCAACAACTCGAACAAACACCCATCATCGCCCAACGAGTCGCCTATCAACTCCCACCACGCCTATCATCGTTCATCGGGCGAATAGATAACCTGCACCAATTGGGGAGGCTGATGCGTGATAACCGATTGGTGACAATCACCGCCCCAGGCGGCGCAGGCAAAACACGCTTGGCGCTCGAAATCGCCTATCGGCTACAAGACAGCTATCGGCATGGGGTGTGTTTTATCGATTTGAGCGATATTGCCCACGCCGACCATGTACTGCCTGCGATTGCCAAAGGCTTAGGTTTGCCAGATGAAAATGATATACTGGCACAAGTCACCAGCTACTTATATCATCACCAATTATTGTTGATTTTAGACAACTTTGAACATGTGACCAATGCCACGCCAATCATAACCCATTGGTTAGAAAATGTGCCACACATTCATCTGCTCATCACCAGCCGAGAACCACTCAAATTATATGGAGAATGTGTGTATCAGCTCAATATGCTCTCGCTACAAGAATCGTGCCAATTGTTTTATGAGCGATTGCGCCACATTCATACCGATTTCGAGCGCACCGAAGCCATAGATGCCCAAGTGAAAACCATTTGTCAGCATCTGGATGGGCTACCCTTAGCCATCGAATTGGCGGTCACACGAACACGCACCATGAGTATCGCCGAAATTGAGATGGGACTAAATCGGTGCTTATCGTTGCTCACAACCGATTTACGCAATATGCCCCGCCGTCAGCGCACCTTATTTTCGACCATCGACTGGAGTTATTCGCTCCTCACCCCAGAACAAGCGATGCTATTTCGGCATTTAGCCGTGTTTCGTGGTGGATGGCAACGTGAAGCAGTGACATCTATATTGCCTCATGCCCATGAACTCGATGCGCTCATCGATAAAAATTTGGTTCGGCGCACAGGCTTTGGCACATGTCGCTTCATGATGCTCGAAACGATCCGCGAATATGCCTATTATCAACTCGAAAAACACGGCGAATTGGCACAGGCACAACAGAACATGGTCGATTGGATGGTGCATTTTGCCGAAGGCACCATGAAGCGCTTGCGTACATCGGAGCAAGGACTGGTCGCCCAACATATCCAAGAAGAAGATATGAATATCCGTGTGACACTCGATTATCTGATGACACAGCCCAATCAGATAGAAGCATATGTGAAGATTATCAGTCGGCTGAGCTGGACGTGGAACTTTTTGCAAATTGCCAATTTGCCTTTTTATCATACCAAACATGCCTTACAATTCGCCGACCAATTACCCCCCGCGTTATATGCCGATTTGTTGGTGGCAGGTGGACATAGCGCCCATACGTTGGGACATTACGACTTGGCAGAGGCGTGGCATCAACAAGCATTAACGATATACGAAACATTAGGCGATGCCACCCAGATAAATTATACGCGCTTCTTCATGTCGGGTCGCATAACCGATAAAACCGATTACAGACACAAGCTATCTGAATTACGACATAACGCTATCGAAGCCAAAGATGAATTCTTCCTGTGTCTAATCGATATCAATCTGTGTTTGGGATATTTAGACATAGGCAAAATCGAACAGAGCAAAATCATCTTAGAAGAAGGGTTAGCGATTTGTGAGCGTAATCATTATTGGTTGCTCGCGCCAACTTATTATTTGAATAGTGCCAACATTCATTATATGACGGGCGATTTTGAAAAAGCCTTCAAATTATTAGAGCAATCGATTTCGATGAGCCAAGATAATGGCGACATCTTCAATGAAGCCATTGCACTCATCGATGTATGCGAGATATGCTTTGTGATCGGACAGATAGATGACTTGCGTTATTATCTGGAACAAGTGAGGCGTGTGATTAAAGATTTGCAATCGCCCATGTTACGTGTGCGCTATCATTTTTGGGAGAGTATATTGGCATCCATAGAGGGTAATATCCCCCAATTTTATGGCACATATCAATACGTTTTGCGCCATCTGAATAGTAGCGATGCCAACCTATCATACTATATCATCAACGCCGTGTTATTCTTATCTCACTGGATGTTTGACCGTGACGAATCACCAGAGATGTGTGCATTGCTCATCGGTGGGATAGATGCTTATATACAAAACTATCATAGGGTTTATAACACCTATCAACAGGCATGGCGTGATAATACCCTAAACAATATGGATAAAGTTCACAAACACGCCCTAGAACGGGGCAAAAATATGTCCATCGATGAGACATTACAAATCGCACAGGCATTATTAGACCGTTTGATACGATGATAGGCGGGATAACTTCCCCGCCTGTCACATTTATGGGATGATTAACACTTGTCCGACATAAATCAGGTTACGGTTGGCGATATGATTGGCTTGTACCAACGCATCCACCGTCACACCACATCGACGCGAAATGCGGAAGAGCGTATCGCCACGACGCACAACATACTGAGAGCCTCTGGCACAAGTTTGGGTTGTGCCTGTGGTCAGCGTCACCGTCTGATTCACCGTTGTGCCATTATAGGTGATGGTCTGTTGGGCGATGATGTTTTGTTGGGTTGGTGCGGTCGGTGTGGGGTTGGTCGTTGGCGGAGACACAGGCACTGGCACAGCCACGAATATCGGCATTGGGCAAGAGAATGTCTTGGTGAAGGTATCGTTGCCCGTAGCAAAATAGGGACCGCCAAACCATTGTACACGAAAATTGCCCTGCAAATCGTAGCTGAGGACGACCTGCCCCATCGGGGTTTGTGCCGATACCTGTCCTGCCCCTCGCGCATATAAGGTGGCATATGAAAATACGGCTAACGAAAAACCAGTCTCTTCTGGTGTGACCCCATAAATCTCGATATTATTGGGATTGCAATAGGCGAATACGCGGTCGCCATTGGTGTATCCCGATTGTGCCGATATCGGCAACACGATGATGAATAATGATACGACTAAACCGATGTAAATCCACTTTTTCATGCGGGCAATCCTCCCGAAATCTATGATGCTTATTTTGATATTACAACGATTTAACATCGATAGCGGCGAACTTGCCAACATTATGACCGACTTATAACGATGTTCGTAGCAATTTATATCGATTGGATGCCGAATCAAAAAACACGACCATTCAGCCGTGTTCTTGATGAGTTGGTGGGCAATACAGGACTCGAACCTATGACCTTCTCGACGTCAACGAGACGCTCTGCCAACTGAGCTAATTGCCCATGTGTTTATTATTATATCGCAATCGGGGTATTTTGCAAGTGGTGTTCATGACAATTGCAAAACAGGCGTAAATTTGCTATGCTGATATTCGGTCATGCCCCCGTAGCTCAGTGGACAGAGCGGAGCACTCCTAAGGCTTGCGCGTGAGTTCGATTCTCACCGGGGGTATGTGTCATAAACCATCACACACCATCTGCCATTATCATCCTCACAAAAATCTTTTATAATCAGAATTGTGAAAACAACCACAATTCAAAAGGTTCAAAATGCGATTTTTTATCTTGGCGCATGGGGCGCTCGGCATTTGGGATGAGGTGATATTCATCGGTGTTGGGGTGATATTTTTGATATTCATGATCATCAGTTGGATACGCACCCGCGCCATCCCCCCCGAATGGGATACCCCACCCACCTCGCCCGATACACCATCTGATGATGCCAAACACTTTCGCTTGGATTAGATTGATGATACGCATACGCTTATGGGCGGTTTTCGCCCTGACGATCGGCTTATTCACATCCGCATCGCCCACATCGGCACATGGTTATTTAGTGCGTGCCATCCCCGAAAATCGTGCCGTATTAGAACGCGCCCCAACACGGGTGCAATATTGGTTCAGCGAGGGGTTAGAGGCGCAATTCAGTTCGATTCATGTGCGCGACCAAATGGGCAATATCATCGCCAGTGGCGGATTATCCGAGACAGACAACACCCTGCTCACAGCACGGCTACCGAATGATTTACCCGATGGTGCGTATGTCGTGGAATTGCGCCCTGCCTTCGCCAGCGATGGTCATGTATATGCCGAAAGTCGGGTGTTCTTCATCGGCGAGGCGATCGGCGGTGTCGATGCCCAAGCCAATACCACCGCTATCGCCCTCGAAGTGGTCTGGCGCTTCATCACCATCAGCGCCAGCATGATCTTATTCGGGGCGATGGGATTATACGCCTGGGTGCTAATACCCGCATGGGGCAATAAAAATCATCGAGCAGGATGGTTGCCACCCCGCTTGATGAAGCGCCTGCATATCCTCATCGGCATGAGCCTGCTGGTGGCATTTTTGGGCAACGGATTGGCGCTGATTCAGCAAACGATGGTCTTCTTCAATATCCGCTTCGATCAAGCCCTACAACCCCAATTTTGGGATGTGGTGCGGGTGGGGTCGCGCTTTGGCGATGTGTGGATGTGGCGCATGGGGCTGATGAGCCTGTTGGGGATGATGTTCCTCGCCACATTGAATTATCAGGGGCGCTATCCAGAGGTGGTTTATCCATTCTGGATAGCTGGCTTGTGGATAGGCGCGTTGATACTCGGCACATTCAGCATCACCAGTCATGTCGCAGGGGCATTGACTATGGCATGGGTGGGGATTTTTGTCGATTGGGCGCATCGGTTGGCAGTGGCGATGTGGGTTGGCGGGTTATTCGCCTTGATGATCTGCCTGAATATCGCCCTCCAACCTTATGCCGATGACCAGCGCATGACCGCCTTGCGTGTGGTGATTAAGCGCTTTTCGGGCGTGGCGATTGGTGCATTGGCGGTGACAATCGCCAGTGGGATATATAGCGCCAGTAATTGGATTTATGGCGTAGATGAAATCCAGAGCCGTTTTGGTGGTACGCTCATCGCCAAAATCATCTTGATTGCCCCCCTCTTGATAATCGGTGGGGTCAATCACCTATTGGCACATCCAGAGCAATATGCCCAATTGCGCCACTGGATTAATCCACGCATCACCCATTTCATCCATATCACCCGTTTAGAGGTGTTATTGGCATCGGCGGTGGTCATCAGCGCCAGCACGCTGAGCGCCACCCCCATCCCCAAGCCATCATTCATCCAAACTGATGTGACATCACCATCGGCAACACAGCAGGTGAAGGATATGACGGTCAGCATGAGCATCAGCCCTGGCGGGACGGGGGTGAATACATTCGACATCACCCTCATGCGCGATGATATGCCCATCACCGATGCGACTGTGCGCCTATTAAACCAATCGCCAATTCAAGATAGGCGGGGTGAACGGCATATCGCCGAGGCGATCGATGACGGGTTATATGTATCGGCGGGCGGGGAGATTAATCAGGGTGGCACATGGTGGTCTTTGGTGGATGTGACGGTCGGCGACCAAACACAGCGTATCGCCTTTGCGTGGGATATTAACCCTGATGCTGGTGTGATTATCAGCCTCCCCCCCACCCCAATTCAGCTTTTGGCGCTTGCGATTGTGATGGGCGCGGTGATATTCGCCCTATCGCCAATTATTCGCAGTCGCATCCATAAAATGGGATTGAATACCTTCAGCGTATCGGCGGGGATCGCCGCGGTCATCCTCACAGCCATTGCGCTGGTGGTCGGATGGCGTGTGATGGAAAGTACGCAACAGCAATATTTAGCCACGCTCAACCCACCACCAATGGTGGTGAATACCCATCTCCCCACAGCCGAGTCGCTATCGCATGGCAAAATGATCTTTGATAGCGCGTGTGCCGTGTGGGAAAATCACCGTCAGTTCCGCGATTTATTAGAGCGCCTCAATCGCACCCGCGATGAAGCATTATACGCCGCCTTAACAGATGGCTGGCGCGATTTGCCCGCTTGTGGGCGCGAACTCTCGCCCGATGACCGTTGGCATGTGGTGAATTATATACGGTCATTGAGTCTTTAACGAATGATGAGATGTTTTACAAATAATGTTTTACACATAAAGGATAAATCATGACAGTCGTAACATTAGCCTATGCAGAAGCAGACCACAAATTCGCCATGCGGATTCGCGGTGATTTAGAAGCCAAATCGATCCAAGTGACGGATGATTTGGCAGATAACACGGTGGTGATAGCCATCATATCGGCGACCAGCATCAAATCGCCCGTTATGATAGATATACTCAATCGGGCATCGGATCAATATTTGCATATTTTGCCCATTTTGGCAGATAACAGCCCACTGCCCCGCGTGATCGATCATCTCCAAGCATTGGATTTTAGCCAAACCTATTCTGATAAAGATTTGCTCGACCGCCTGACCTATCTGACTTCGCCCGATGCACCACGCCCGATTACCGTCCTCACCCCACAAAAGCGCAAGGAAAATGTGCAATCATCGGTGTTTTATGTCATTATCGCCCTTGGCATCTTTTTGATGGGCATCATCGGTGTGGGGGTGTTCGGATTGCAAGCCCCAGAAGAAGAATATTATGGCATCGAAACACAGGTGTATCTGACACAACGGGTATTCATCGACCAAGCGCTCCCGCGTGGCACAGAAGATGCGGTGATGTTCGAGGCGACCATCCCACATATCCCCACAAAGGCGCGGATGGAAGCCATCGGCACTGCGACTTGGATTGCCAGTGGGCAAGACGGCACATTCGTCCCGCGTAGCACCGAACAAGCGACTCAATTCCCCGCCACATTGGTGCATTTATCCACACATGTCCATGAGCGGGTGATGGCGACCGTGACACAATTCGCGCTGACCAGCATGGCAATCACCCCCACACCCACCCCGTCCAGCGAGCCAACACCCGAAAGCACTCCATGACGGCACAAGTCCTGGTCATCGGCGCAGGACCCGCGGGGATTGCCTGCGCCTACTATCTGAAAAAAGCCCAGATTCCCTACGTGGTGGTGGATAAAGCGGAGATTATCGCCTCGACATGGGCGAGCCTGTATCCATCGCTACGGCTCAATACCACGCGCTTCTTCTCGCACTTGCCAGAGCGCAAATTTCCGTTGCACTATGGAATCTTCCCCACAGGTAAGCAGTACCATGCCTATTTGGTGAAATATGCCCACGATTTTGGGCTGAATATCCAACTCGGTGTGACGGTGCATCGGGTATGCGCCGAGGGGGATGGTTGGCGGGTTATCACCAATGTGGGTAGCGATTGGTATCCATGCGTCATCTCGGCGACAGGACGATTCAATGCGCCCTTCACCCCATATATCGATGGCGCAGAGACCTTCACAGGGAAAATCATCCACGCGCACGATTATTTGGGACACGAACCGTATATCGGCAAGCGGGTGATGGTGGTCGGCAACGGACCTAGTGGGGTGGATATTGCCAGCGAATTGGGGCGGAAACGCCAATGCACGGCGGTGTATTTAGCTCAACGGACAGGGGTGGTGTTGCGTCCGCGTTATCCATATGGCTTGCCCAAACACGCTTGGGTGATGCTCGGCGAGATGTTGCCCAAAGCAATCGGGGAACGATTAATCAGACACATTGAATCGCTCAAATTTAGCAATCTCGAACAATTCGGCATTCGCGTCCCGCAAAGTGATGCCGAAAGTTCCGCCGCTGGTGGCACACGCGGGCGCGAACTCATCTATGTCGCCAAGCGTGGCTGGGTGACATGTGTGCCTGCGCCGATCCGTTTTGATGGGGATAGCGTGATCTTAGCCGACCACACCCGCTTACAGGTGGATGTGGTCATCATGGGGACGGGTTATAAAGCGGTGCTACATGATTATTTACATCTGAATGCCCCGCGTGATAAAGCCGATTGGTTATTGCGCGAGGGTCAAGACCCCCATGACATCACCACTGGCAAGCGGCAAATATTGGGGCAACCTGGCTTATATGAGGTCGGCACATTTTATCAGAGCAAAGGGGCAATGTACAATTTTAATGTCGAGGCAAAACAAGCCGTTGATGAAATTATGGCGCGGTTAGCTGAACAGGCGTAGTTCTACCATGCCTCTGGTTCTTCAATGACAATCCGATTAACAACATGATACGCTTGCGGATTGGCGGTGCAGGTTGTTAATCCTGATTGAGCAACGATAGTTTCGAGTTTTTGTTTGAGTTCATAACAGTTATCGTTATCGCGGTCTACTAAGATAAACAGATAATGATTTGGCTGGATAAAATTATGATAGGCTTTTAGGCGATTGGGGAGTTTATCGAGCAGAGACTTTTTGCCATTAAATATGATGATATTCATAGCATAATCTTTGCCATCTAAAATACGGGGTGCGAGACACTTCCATCGATAATTCTTCTACAAAGAACTCTAAAAAAATCATCACTTACCTAACCCTTTTTACGTTTGGGCTTGCCCGAATTGGTCAATGGGTCTCCTGCTTCAAAATGTCCTTCCATCCATAAATCTCCCAATTTTGCCCCAGCTTCAATGAGCGCAGGAATGCGATCCATATCTGAAGCACGAATGGCTTGGGTATAACCATCATCATCTCGGTATAAGACCCATAATTCTTCGGGACGCAAACCATTCACAAAAAATGGGGAGTGGGTTGTCACCATCAGTTGTGTATTGGCAGATGCACGTCGACATTCTTCTGCCAAGCCTTCTAACAGACGGGGATGCAAATGATTTTCGGGTTCTTCGATACCGACTAATAATGGTGGCTCGGGATCATATAACACTGTAAGATATGCCAGCATTTTAAGTGTACCATCAGACGCATATTTCGCCATAATCGGTTTATCAAATGGAGCATCTTTAACCTGCAGCACAAGCCGACCATCTATAGTCATTTCGGCTTCAACTTTTTCTAAGCGTGGGACACGATCGGAGAGCGTATTTAAGATATATTGTAATCGTTCTTCATGTTGTTCCTTAAGATATTGAATCACATTGGGCAGATTATCGCCTGTTGCTGATAATCGCTCTTGCGGTCCAGATTCAGGGACGCCTCGTGTGCTATCAGCACTGATATACGATAAATACCACCCTGTTATGAAATTACGGAGTGCGGTCACTCGCGGGTGTTTTGCCAATTGCCCAAAGGCATTGACCGCCAAAATATCAGGCGCAGATAATTTTTCTTCAATACGGGTATCACCTTCTTATGGATTTTCACCACTGATGACACGACCTTGTCCGTTTTCAAAATCCAGAAATCGATAAGGCGCACCAAATTGTTTGCCACGTCGCCATGTCAGAGTTTCTTTGGCAACAATCGGTCCTGTTGGTGTTTCATCAATGACCAAATGATAGGTAATTGGTGAAGAATCTCGCGTTTCTCGATATTTAATCTCAAATTCAATCGGTCCAGTCGCACCCCGACTCAGCAATTCACCTAAACGATTACGTTTATTCCATGCAGAGCGGAGTCCTTGTGTAAAGCATTCAGCTAAAAATGCGAACACATCAAAGATTGTGGATTTGCCACTACCATTCGGACCTAAAAACACTGTTAACGGAGTTAGTTTAATTTCGAGATCACGCAGAGCGCGATAATTTTTAACTCGCAAGGACTCAATACGCGGAACGTGAGGATTCAGCTGTTGTGTCATTATCAACCAATCTCATTCATCAAAATCTTATATTGTAGATGAGATTATAACATAAATGAGACATTGATTAAGGCAACATCGAGTATCGTGTAAAAACCGACCTAGCGTTTGCGTAAAAAGTGTTTGAGCGCCTCGATGGTGTCATCTATCCGTTCCATATTGAGTGTGTAGCATTTCGCCACATCACGCCGACGCTCGTTTAAATATCCCGTAGCGGTGAGCTGGCGCAAATGACGCGATGCGCTCGATTGGCTCAGGTTGAGCATGGTCATGATGTCTTGGGCGCATAACTCTTCGTGCATGGTCAGCAATTCCAAAATCATCAGGCGGGTATCATCGGTCAGGGCATTCAGGCGCACCAACAATTCAGAGCGCCCCAATGCCGATGATTTGACCACCGCCCCGCGTGGGATGCGCGCCCCAAAAAAGACAATCCCCCGTGTTTCTTGCACCATCATCGAGACATACGGACCCAAATGTGCGCTGGGGACAAAAATCACCTCTTCGACCGCGTTCAGTTTCGACCAAAAATCGGGAATATCGCGCCCAGTGATGGTGCGGGCGGCTTCGTAGCCATTTAAGCCACGATAATCCATCGCCGAAAATGCCGATACCGATTCTTGCAAGGTGGGCAGTTGTGTCTCCCATTCGGCTTTGAGGTAGGTCTCCCACATATGGCGCAGATGTTGGGTGAGCATCGCCTTGAGTGCAGGGGCATCATGAAGCAAGGCGAATGTTTGTGCATACATATCCATATCCAACGACATACCACGCTCGGCATATTTTGCGCCGATGACGGCATTGACACGGCGCAAAAATGTATCAACATCCATCAGCAGGGTTTCGGGTGTATCGCCCAACTTTTCGCAATAATCATCGATCACCTTTTGACGCAAGTCATCGGCGGGGACAGAATCGAGATAATCTAAATAATCTGAAAAACTCGAAAACGACTCGCGTGTTTCGAGGGCGGCATACAGGGTATAAAAAATGAGAATGTGCTGACGCAGT
>PGTJ01000363.1 GCA_002794515.1 Phototrophicales bacterium | reverse complement strand
TATCCCAATTCACGGGCTTGTTTTTCGGTATACCCAAAGCTCGCCACTTGTGGTTGGCAATAGGTGGCACGGGGCATCATGATGAAATCCAGTTCGATGGTCGGCACACCTGCGATATTCTCGGCGGCAATCACCCCCATCGCTTCGGCGACATGTGCCAACATCAACTTGGCGGTGACATCGCCAATGGCATAAATATGTGGCACGCTGGTTTGCATTTTGCCATTAATATCAATTGCGCCACGCTCAGTCAATTTGACACCCGTCTTTTCGAGACCATATCCTTGTGTGCGCGGGGCAAAGCCAATGGCTTGCATCACTTTATCGGCTTTGAGGACATCGGTCTTGCCGTCTTTGCTGACGGTCACTTCGACATGTGTCGCTTTGTCTTCAATCTTTTCGACTTTGGTGCTGGTGAGGATGTTAATGCCCAATTTTTTGTACTGCTTTTGCAATTCTTTCGATACTTCTTCATCTTCGAGGGGCAACACCCTATCCATGAATTCGACAACGGTCACATCGACACCATAATTTTTCATGACATAAGCAAATTCCATGCCGATTGCCCCTGCCCCTGCGATAATGATGCTATTGGGCAGGTTATCTTCCATGATTTGTTCTTCATATGTCACTACGCGCTCACTCAATTGGGTGTTGGGGATGAGACGGGTGGTCGCGCCTGTGGCGATGATGGCATATTTGAATGTGAGCGTCTCGGATTTACCATCATTGAGCGCCAATTGCAAGGTATGCGGGTCGGTGAATGTCCCCCACGCATCGTAACTATCGATTTTATTTTTCTTCATCAAGAAGCGCACACCTTTGGTCAGGCGTTCAGAGACCTCACGACTGCGTTTGAATGCCGCGCCATAATCTAACGTGACCTTACCTTCAACCTTGATACCATACGTCTCGGCTTCATGGGTGAAAATATGGGCAAGTTCAGCATTGCGAAGCAGGGCTTTGGATGGGATACATCCCACATTTAAGCACACACCGCCCCAATATTTCTTCTCGACAATGGCGGTCTTTAAGCCCAATTGCGCGGCACGAATGGCGGCGATATACCCGCCTGGTCCTGCGCCCAAAACTACCACATCATAATTTTGTGCCATACTGTCCTTTGACCTCTGTTACTAGGATGATGAATTCATCACTAGGTGATTATATCTGCTATTCTTTAGTTTACCCGATTCATCCGATAATTGGCTATATTAAATTTAACATTCGATAAGTGTATCAAAAAAGCGAGGCTTTTGGCACTCGCTTTTGCCCCAAATATATAGTTAATCATTCCTAGTCGTTATCATCGGTTGGGGTCGGTGTCGGGAAGTTCGACAAGGGTGGCACATTCAATGCAGGTAATGGCATCACATTGCCAATCGGATTATCAGGCGGTATCATCGTCCCTAAATCTGTACAAAACGGGCGTGTTTCGCTGGGTGGCAAAGGGGGATCACCCGGTCGAGGTGGATAGATGCACGTCCGATTATCGGGTGGTGTCGCAGGCATGTTGGGGAGCATGTTGCCAATCGGAGGTATATTCCCAAAAAATTGCGATACGGCACAAATCGGACGATGTGCAATATCGAGTGGCACACGATTATCCTCATAATTTTCTGGGAACACACATGGCTCACCGCCGATGATGGTGGGGACTTCATCACAGGGTGGGAAAGGGGCTTCTCCGCATAAGGGCAAATGATTCACAAGGCGTTGGCGCAATTGGTCTAGGGCTTCATCATCAAGTGGTGGCTGAATTTGGATTTCGCGATCTAATAAACGCAAGGGTAATACCGTCAACCGATCTAAAATATCGGCATAGCTCTGCGGAAAGTCGCTAAGGGTCTGGATAATCGTATCAACTCGCTCGATACCAAAGCGCGTGCCTGCCAAAACAGGAAATGATTGTTCATCCACCGTCAATACGGCTGAGCCTTCAATGGTTGTGGCGGTCAGTTGATCGGTATTGGTAGCTTGAAAAAACACTGTAGATCCCATCGTCACATCAACACCATTGACATTGAAGGCAATTTCCCCCACCCCTTTGGGGGTTTGTACCAAAAGCCCACTATCGGGTGCTTCTGAACAGCCTGCATCGCCAATACCTGTTTTTAGGTAAAAGGCTTGCATCGGCGTGAATTCGCCATTTTCAACTTGTTCGGGTGTGGTCGCATTTTCCAGCATGACATCCCCAAACAAAATAAAGGTGACATTCTGACCGGGCAGTGTATCGGGCAAATTGGCTTGGAGCGCCATCACCGCCACACCCCATTCGCCCGTTTCTTCATTCATCGGGCTAATCCGCAGGCTGGCGAGGTCATTCACAGGGGCAATATCGCCAATGCGGTCAAAATAAAATGAGGATACACGCTCCTGTGGGGTAGCATCTAACCTAAAATTGCCATAACACACCATGTTGCGCCCCAAATCGGCGCATAATTCATCTGCCGCCTGCAAGGCAAGATTGACGATATCTGGACAGGTATTGGTAGTTTGGGCGATGATGACCGATGGTAACACGAAGAAGAGTATCCATATCGCAAGACGTGATTTTTTCATAACGAATGTGCCTCATACTCAAGTTTTTATGACACTATATAACGATTTACCG
>PGTJ01000718.1 GCA_002794515.1 Phototrophicales bacterium | reverse complement strand
TTTTACTTCTGGACGTGCAGATAGCTTATCTTTGAAAATATCTAAGTGAGAGAATATCGCAGGATATTTTTCAATCTCAAATGACCACGGTATATATGTTAGATAATTTTCGATGATTGGCGGATTATATCGTTTTATCTCTCTGCCAGCTAAAAAGGGTTTAATCACCTCTGCACTACGCGGGTCTTGGGCGATGAGTTTATTCCGTGTTGCTTCATCAATCACAAACGCCTCGTTATAACCCGTCAATACACCGCGATAAATTTTTCCGTTCACATACTCGCCAAGCTGTGTGCCTGTCGCCATCAATTTCGCCAACAACGCCTGACCTGTGCTTTTCGCCAATGACCAACCATCCGCCCGCAAATGTTCACGCGCTACGGTGTATTCGTTATCGCGGACAAAATCGGCTAAATCCGATTGCATATCATACGTGTTGGCGTTGATGGCATAAAATGTGTCGGATTTTGGGGCGTTATCCAAAAACAATAAACTCGGATAGG
>PGTJ01000015.1 GCA_002794515.1 Phototrophicales bacterium | reverse complement strand
TTTTACTTGTGGCTATGTTACAATAACCACCAGATAATGCCATATTTAGATTGGAGACACTATGTTAGGCGAATTAGTCGCCATCGATTTAGAGACAACAGGCTTAGATAGCACCAAAGATTTTATCATTGAGGTTGGCGCTGTCAGAATGCAAGACGGTATCATCACGGATGAATTATCTATACTGGTTAAACCACCAGTGACTATCCCGCCTTATGTCACACATCTCACAGGGATTACACAAGATGATGTGGCAGATGCGCCAAGCATAGAAGAGGTGTTGCCTAAAATATTAGAGTTCGTTGGTGATAGACCGATTATTGCCCATAGCAATGCCCTCGAATTGGGATTTTTACAAACCCGCTATGGCATGTTCAAAGATAATATCATGATAGACACCTATGAAATTGGGGCTATCTTGTTGCCACGTTCTATCAAATATAACCTCAAAAGCCTCGCCCAAGAAATGAACATCATGTTAGATAATGCCCATCGTGCATTAGATGATGCCCGTGCCACCGCCCTACTCTATTGGGCATTTTGGAGGCGATTGCTCGATTTACCAAATGCTATCATCGCCGAAATATGTGACATCTCGCGTGATTTAGAGTGGGAGAGCGCGCCAGTTTTTCATGCTGTTTATGCTCACAAAAATTTAGCAGGTCAATCTTATATCCCACATGAATTGTTCACAGCATCACCATCTATAATACTTCCATCTCCTGTAGATGTACCAGATGAAGCCGTATCGGTGATGATAGACACTTATCTGGGCGATAATGGCATTTTCATCACCAATATTCCCAATTTTGAATATCGTCCACAACAAGTAGATATTGCCAAAGCCATAGCGCAATCATTCGAGATGAGCAACCATCTCATTATCGAGGCGGGGACGGGTGTGGGCAAATCTATCGGTTATCTTGCGCCTGCAGTGTTATGGGCGCGTTCTCAACAAAAGCGGGTTATCATCTCGACCAATACCATCAATCTACAAGACCAGCTCATGGGCAAAGATATTCCTTTGTTGCAACAAGGTTTTGGTCAACCATTCGTGGCAACGGTGATGAAAGGAAAAAATAATTATTTATGCCCCAGACGAATCGAGACGGTGCGTCGTCTTCGCCCCCAAAATGCCACAGAAATGCGCCTATTTGCCAAAATTCTGGTGTGGACACTCGAAAGTCAATCGGGTGATAAATCTGAGATTACCCTACGGGGTAGTATCGAACACGAAGTTTGGAATCGTTTTACTGCACAAGATGAAAATTGTGCCTATGACCGTTGCGAAGCCGATATGAAGGGGATTTGTCCGTTGTATCGGGCGCGCAAAACTGCCGAACAAGCCCAACTGGTCATCGTTAATCATGTATTGTTGATTTCGGATGCGTTGGCGAATAATCGCGTGTTGCCAGAGTATGATTATCTGATTATTGATGAAGCCCACCAACTCGAAGATGCTGTCACCAGTAGTTTGACCATACGTATTGATGCCAACACGATTATTCGTTATCTATCCGATTTAGGCACAGAACAAAAAGGACTATTTCGTGAAATTATCAACACACTCAAAGGGCATTTGGCATCAGACGATCTGAAATCGGTCATCACGTATATCGAAAGTGTGAGTGAGGCGCTAGTAGTGATGCGGAGTCATGTAAGCCAACTGTTCAAGACGCTCAATACCATTGCCGATGAAAATCAGGAAGAGCGATTTTCAGAAAATTATATCAATTTGCGTATCGAATCGGCGCAACGCAAAAATCGTGCGTTTAATCTGGCATATAATCGATGGGAGGCGCTCACTGAGTTTTTTGATGTGATTATCACCGCCCTGACACGTCTCAAAAAAGCAGTGGGCAAATTTAATCAACAAAAGCGCTTTGACCATCTCGAAAAACATCTGGAGAGTACAACGCAATATCTACAATCTATTTATCAACATTTGCGCCAATTTTTCACACAAACGGATGAAAACCTGATTTATTGGCTGAGTGGCGAAGCGGTATCGGACTACCTAACTCTCAATATTGCGCCCTTACATGTTGGCAGGCTCATCCAACAACATTTGTGGGGACAGAAAAAATCGGTCGTGCTGACCAGTGCGACACTAAACGCACATGATGATTTTCAATATATCAAAGAGCGCCTTCATGCACATGCAGTAAAGGCGATGGATGTGGGTTCACCATTTAATTACCGAGATAGCACATTGGTCTATGTGCCGAATGATATTCCCGAAATTAATGATAAGCAGGGCTATCAAAAGGCAGTCGAAAAAGGGATTATAGACCTATCGGTAGCATTAGGTGGTCGTGTGTTGGTGCTATTCACCAGTTATGCCCATCTACGTCAAACCGCACAGACGGTGTATCCTATCCTTGAGCAACATGGCATCACACTATATGACCAAAGCGATGGTTCGAGCAGGAATAGTTTATTAGAGGGGTTCAAATCGGCGGAACGAGCTGTTTTATTCGGTACAAAGAGCTTTTGGGAAGGGATTGATATTGCTGGCGACAAACTGAGCGCCCTCATCATCCCACGCCTGCCGTTTGCCGTCCCCAGTGATCCTATTTTTATGGCACGTTCAGAGCTGTATCCAGAATCGTTTTTAGAGTATGCCCTACCCGATGCGATTTTACGATTTCGGCAAGGATTTGGCAGGCTTATCCGCACCAGCACAGATAGAGGGGTTGTCGCCATTTTGGATGCCCGTGTATTGACAAAACGATATGGTGTGGCATTTTTAGAGGCATTGCCCGATTGTACGATGCGCGATGGTTCGTTAGATAATTTGCCAATTGTGGCGCGTGAATGGTTAGATAGGTGAGGTAATATGCGGACACCAGCAGGAAAAGACTGCAAATATTATTATCAAGATTTTCATCGTGGACGTGATGTTCAAGAATGTCGACTTGTTAAAGACAATCAGGATTCGTTACGGTGGCATCCAAAAGATTGTGCCATTTGCCCAGTGCCAGATATTTTATATGCCAATTCTAGCCCATACCTCGAACTCAAATTGACCATCCGAAATCGCTTTTTAGGATTTGGGCGCAACCTCAAACTAGAAGCAAGTTGCATTCGCCATAAAATCACCATTGAAAACCCGATTGTTGGCTGTCCGCAATGTGCTGAAAACCGTCCCGCATTAGATTTATTTCGTAAAGCATTAGAGCAAATGGACGATGCCAATGATTAAAGGTTTTTTATGTGATGACACAGCGTTGGTTTTGGCAGTTCAGGCGGGCTGTTTTGCTATTTTTTCTGAATATATTCAAACTCGCCAATTGGCTTTTGTTTTATTGACTAATCGGCACAAACCACTGCAGGGGATAGCGCCCATTTCTCCTTTGGCTAATACAAGCCAATATACATTCGTCACCCAACATGAAAATACGCACTTTGAACGCCAAAATCCTGCTTTTTTTGCCGAGATTTTGGCGCGAGTGGGTGTTGAACCGAATGAAGCGTTTATTATCAGCACTTCTTCGGATGATATATATGTTGGTGGTTTGTTGGGGATTAATGGAATATGTATTTCATCCGCAACGAATGGGTTATCTGATTGTGGCAGTTGGTCAAAGTTGGTTGAATGGCTTATACACGATGAATTACAAGTGCATTATCCACCAATACCACTTGCCCCATATATGATAGCCCCTCAGTTGAGGGGTAATATCGGCGCATTAAAGGGATTGTTGCATAACATCAAACCTGAATTTTGGCATCAACATCCAGATCCGAAAGAGTGGTCGCCATATCAAATTGTTTGTCATCTACTAGAAAGTGAAGAGATGACGCAACGTCCACAGCTAGAGAAAATCATCGCGCAGGATAATCCATTTTTATCACAAAGTATGGTTGCACCCACACCACAATGTGATATGAGCGAAAGTCAATTGGTTGATATGTTTATACAGGCGCGTCAACAAACGATTAATTGGTTAAATGAGCTACCCGCCGATACATGGGGACGGGTTGCCCATCATAGTATTTTTGGACCGACTACTTTTTTAGAGATGGCACATTTTACAGCACAACACGACCGTCTCCATTTGAATCAGCTATGCCAAACATTGAAGAAATGCCGTTAATCCAATCGCTTTGGTTTGAGTTTTACAACACAAGCTCAAATTCCGTGTGTGGATAATGCAGAATATGCTAATATTGCCTCATGTTTGGTGAATAATGCCCTTCGTGAGTGAACTATGCATCCTGTTTCACGGTATATTATGAGTCAATTTGCTTGGATAAAGCGCCTGATTGAGCGAAATATTGAATTAGAAAAACAAGTCTTAACGCTCAAAACGCAATTACAACAACAACAGCGCCTAAACACCGAGAATGAAATTTTGAAAGATGCCATCGTGCGGAATGTATCTCATGAACTCAAAACACCATTGTTGCATCTCAAATCGGCGATTTGGATGATGGATGATACAATCACCGATGATAAACAATCTGAACTGGTGCGCTATGCCAAAGAAGCAACAACACGTCTCGAAATTCTGGTCAAAAATATTACCCTATTGAGCGCAAGTTCGCAGGTATCGCCCAGTGTTGTTTTAGTGCGTGATGCCGTAGAATATGCCAAACGTAATTTGGGGCGGATTTGGGAATATCAAAAAGATGTCGCTCGTGTGATATATGCCCCAGAAGGTGAAATTTCCCCCGTCTTTGCTGATAAACAAGGGCTTTCGACCGTTTTACAATTGTTGTTGGATAATGCCCTAAAATTTAGTGAAAAAGAGGTTTATATTCGTGCTGTTCAATTGGGTGATTCTGTCCGATTAACAATTGAAGATTGTGGTATTGGTATTCCAAAAGATAAAATAGGCGCGATATTTGAGAGTTTTTATCAGGTCGACTCATCATCTACACGGCATTATGGAGGTATGGGCATTGGTTTAGCGATTGTCAGGCTTATTTTAGACCGTCATCATGTTACGATATCTGTTGAAAGCGAAGAAGGTGTCGGCAGTAAGTTTTGGTTCGATTTACCCATCGTAACCATGTCTAAAAATGGGTAAACTCAATCTTTGTTAATTTGCGTCTCACCTAATTCATGGTACAATATATACAAGATTTAGTTAGTTCTGAATGTCACAATCAAAATAAATGAATTAAACATTCGAGGCATTAGTCATTTTTACAGATAAGGCAAATTCAATGACCTCTCAAATAACAACTATGGACAGCGTGAATATCCAGCCACATATCCATTCATCTGAATTCGATTTAGATGAGGCGGTGCAAGCCGTTGAGCAAACGATGCTCAATGTTATCAATAGTGATATTGATGTTCTGCGTGATGCGAGTCGCCATATTATTGGCTCTGGTGGTAAACGTATCCGCCCTAAGATGGTTTTATATAGTTATATCGCCACAGGTGGTAAAAATATCGAATATGCCCTACCGCCAGCCGCCGCTATTGAATTAGTTCATACTGCGAGTGTTGTTCATGATGATATCAATGATCATGGTGTCGTACGTCGTGGTCGTCCATCGGTGAATGCTATTTGGGGGCGCACATTTGCCTTGCTCACGGGTGATTTTTTGTTCACTAAAGTTTATGAACTAATGGCACCATATGGTGATTTGAATATCATTTTTGCCAATGCCGCCACAGCATTGGTCGAAGGCGAAACACTCCAAGCGGTGGCTGTAAAAAATAATAATCTGTCTAGCGAAGTCTATTATAAAATTATCGCCCTCAAGACCGCCGAATTATTCCGTGCAGGTGCAATGTTGGGCGCAAAATTGAGCGATGCACCCGAAGAATATGTCGAGGCATTGGCACAATATGGTTATAACATCGGCATGGCATTCCAAATTGTCGATGATATTTTGGATGTCATTGGGGATGAGGCACAATTGGGCAAAACGGCTAAACTCGATAAAGAACAAGGCAAAGGCTTTACATCTATCCAAGACAATGATGTTATGGACAATGTGAAACGTAAACTGATGGAAGGCGACAGATTGGCACAAGCCCGTTTTCAGGCAGAACAATTTGTAGAATGGGGCATATCTGCTATATCCATATTACCCGATTCTTTTGCTAAAAACGCCCTTATCAGCCTCGCTAAGTTGGTGGTGGAGCGCCAATTTTAATAGACATATCTGGCTGATAGTTCAGACATCCGCTACGATTGATGTAGCGGATGTTTTTGTTTATAGGGTATATCATATGGTCAAACTAATCACGATTGAACAAACACGTAAGATTGAAGCAGAAGCCGATGCCGATGGGTTTTTTTATGCCCAAATGATGGATCACGCGGGATATGCCACTGCCCGTCATGCGATGTATATGCTCGGAGAAATTTCAGATACACCGCGCATCACCATTTTGGTGGGAAGTGGTAACAATGGTGGTGATGGACTGGTGGCAGGCAAATATTTGGCAGAAGATGGACGCTATCAGGTGCGATTTTACTTGTATAAACGCTTAGATACGACATACGCGCCATTTGCCGATATTTTGGGACATGATTTGTTTGTCGCTTATGCAGAAGATGATCATGATGGTCGTGTGTTGCGTCATATGGTCGCCAGTGCCGATTTGGTGATAGATGCTTTGTTGGGTATTGGCGCACGCGCCCCAATACAAAGTGATTTGGCGCGTATTTTGCGTATGACCAAACAGGCTATCCGAGAACGCCGTCTAGAATTATCACATATGTCCATTATTCACCCCACCGACCCGACTTATCGCAAACCGAAGCACACCCCTCAGATTTTAGCTGTCGATTGCCCAAGTGGTATAAATTGTGATACAGGTGAAATAGACGATAATACCCTTCATGCCGATGCCACCATCACATTTATCGCCCCAAAAGTCGGGTTAGTAAAATATCCCGCCGCCGATGCTGTTGGTGAACTCATCGTTGCCCCAATCAATATCCCCAACACTATTCCTGCAATGCAAGCAGGTGTTGGGGAATTGGTCACTGGGGATATGGTTAAATCGTATCTTCCTCATCGCCCATCACAGAGCAACAAAGGGACATTTGGTAAAGCACTGATAATTGGTGGTAGTGCCAATTATATCGGAGCAGTGCGTCTATCGGCATTGGGTGTATTACGAGCGGGAGCAGGATTAGTCACAGTCGCCACCCCTGCCCCAGTTGCAACGATATTGGCGGGGAATTTGGCAGAACCGACTTGGTTGCCATTACCTCATGAAAATGGCATGTTATCATCCGATTCTGTCATGCCAATTTTGAGTGAGATTGGCTCATATGACGCATTGCTCATCGGACCTGGATTAGGTCGTACATCATCTACCGAACACTTCATCGATACATTTTTAATGGGATACAGATCGAATGTACCTAATTTGGTGCTTGATGCCGATGTGTTGAATATCTTGGCAAAGATAGATAATTGGTGGACATTATTACCACCCAATACCATCATCACACCACATCCGGGCGAGATGGCACGATTGTGTCAATTATCTACTCCCGATATACAAGCGAATCGCTGGGAATTGGCATTAGAAAAAGCAAAGGCGTGGCGGGTGATTATTTTGCTCAAAGGGGCATATACGGCGATTGCCACGTCAGAGGGCGATTTATATATATTGCCATTCAAAAATGATGCGCTTGCCACAGCAGGCACAGGTGATATTCTGGCAGGACTAATCACAGGGTTTATAGCCAGTGGTGCAACACCCATCCATGCCACTATTGCGGGGGGCTATATTCACGGATTGGCGGGCGAAATTGCCTATCAACGACATAATGACGGTCGTAGTGTGATTGCCAGTGATGTTCTGGATTGTATACCACAAGCATGTGGTCAAATTAACGCGATGATTTAAGGCGCTCCTGTGCCAATTCTTTGCCCGTCTGGATGCTCTCTCTGACACTATCGACGGGCAAAATGCCAATCACACCTGCTTTTCTATTTTGGCGCAGGGCAATTCTGGGACCTTTCAGCAAGCCATATATCGCACCTGCTAATGCGCCAATGATAAATCCAATAAAAAAGCGACTATCTTTATTTGCCATTGTTATTCCCCTTTGGTGATTTTGGTTTGGTGCGTCGAATAGCACGCCGAATGCCACCGATATCACGGATGAATGCGAATAATCCAGCAAAAAAGGCTTGTGCGCTAATAACAGGGCTAGTGACATTTTTACCGACAAATTGGGCTGTCTCTTTGACTGTTTCAAGTGTTTCTTTAGTTGTCTCGACAATGGGCTTAATTTCGTCATCTACCGTAGCAATGAGTTTTGCTACTTGTAAAATGAGCGCCACTAATGCCAGTACTACAAGGATAAATTCAAATGCCAAAATAATGATGAAAATATCGCGTATCATACCAATACGAGGTGCTGTTTGTGAGGGATCGGTGGTCAGGGCTAAAATCAATCCGCCCACAAATAACACCACGATAATGATAATAGGCGGAATGCTCACATAAAGGATGAACTTAAAGAAAGAGAACGGCTTTTTTTCTTCTTCTGGTTTAGCTTCTGGCAATTGTTTGATAGATGTGGTATCTTGACTCATAGATGTTACCTCGATGGACGGGTATTTTGTCGCCGTGAAGAGAGGATATGGGCAAAAATAAGCAGTATTATCGCCCCGAATAAGGCGGGTAATACTCGTAATCCACCAATATTCAATAATCGGAAATTCAATAATACACCACCCAGATGACCAATACCGAAACCAACCCAGCTAGAGAGCAAAAATAATGCTAATCGGCGAACATCTCCACCGAGTATCAAATGGAAAGATGCCCCTAATAATGTGGCAATAACGAATCCAAGTGTGACTGTTGGTGTTGGCAAGTGTTTTTCCACCTGATGTAATGTGTTATAATTCAAACCAGAGTGAAGTTTAACACAAACTTGCGTTTTGAACATGTCTTAAAGCAGGAAATTCTTGATGAGTGTGATTGAACATAGTATTCTCATCCCTACAGCCGTAGAAAATGTTTGGCAATTCGTGAGTAATATCGAAAATAACGCCTTATGGTTGGCAGATTGTCGGAATATTTCATTCCTAACATCTTATAAACAAGGGCGTGGCGCACGTTGGCGACATACCAGTGAGGGCGGGCGTGATTATGTTATCGAAATCACCAATTGGTATGAGCGTGTTGGTTATCGTTATATCATTGTCGATGGCGCACCCTATGCCACAAATGCAGGTGTTATTCGTCTACAAGAAACCCCTGAAGGGACAATCGTCCAATGGACATTTGAATACACTCTCAGTGGGTTTTTGAGCGGTGTTCGCAATGCGATGAGTGTTAGACGGAATGTCGAAAATAATATCATAGACAGCTTGCAGACATTATATAAACAGGTCAATAAATCGAAAAATGTGACACCATTTTCGCCCAAGTCACTCATGCAAGAAGCCCCAGATGCCGAAGCTCGCGCCCATTATAAACCACGCCATCCATCGACCTTTGCCGAGAATAGCCAAAAAGTTGATAAGCATTTCATGGTCGAGCCACCCATATCCGAAGAAGATACCAAACAACGTCCTGCAATTAAACCACAGGGTGATGAAATTCAGACCAATATTGCATTGAGTGTACAAGAAATTCAAGCAACTGTATTTGCTGATGACAGCCGTCCGAATTTCTCATCTGGCGACACAACCATGAATGTTGACCAAGCCCCTACAGATGTGCCGTCATTCCTCGACCCCCCAGAAAAACCGACTGTAGAAGTGCCAGCTTTAACATCACAATCGACCGAAAATCCCTTTGAATTGCCGCGTCTCAATGAACCTTCTGTAACAGATACATCGCAATTGAACATATTTGAATTATTTGGTTTGCCCAAACCGAGCGAAACGCAACAAATGCAGGCTATTCAAGCCCAATCGACCACACCCACATCGCCCATCCCACTCTCACAGCCCATTGTATCATCATCTGTTTCGTCTAAATCTGGAACAATCATGAGCCTAACGCCAGAACGTCGAGGCAAGCGGGTTTTGCTCAGACAAAATATGGTTAAAGTACGCAAACCCTAATATCTTGAATCAAAAAACCGCTTATTCAACAACATAAGCGGTTTTTTGTAGGGTGAGTGATGAGACTTGAACTCACGGCCTTCTGGGCCACAACCAGACGCTCTGACCAACTGAGCTACACCCACCATATGCTTAACATGATACGCGATATTGACAGAAAATTCTAGTCCTTTTTTAGGATAATCACCGAACTGCGACTATTTTTATGCGTGACTTTATGCCATGTGGGGTGAAAGCCATACCCCGATACCCGTTCTTCAACTCGTTTTTCGATATTTGTTGGTGTCCGATGATTTGCCACGGCATATGCCACATCGACCAACTGCGTTTGGATATTTCTGCGGAATAATTCTCCGTCCAATACAATAATTACCTGCCCATGCGGTTTCATCACACGATATAATTCTGTGAGTGTTTTGGGATCGAATATAAATGCCGTTGGAAAGGTGCATACCGCATATAAAAATTGCAAATCACCAAATGGCAATGCCATGCCACTGGCGCGAATCAGGTTGGGTTGAATATTGTGTTTGAATAACTTTCTTTGGGCGATTTTGCCCATTTGCGCCGATAAATCCATGCCGATAGATAAATAACCCCTTGAAAATAAATCTGTTTGCAAATCACCTGTGCCATGTGCCAATTCTAATATCACACCTGCATCTTGAGCGGGTGGCAAAAATTCAAACACACTTTGTTGCCATGTACGCCAATCGCCTAAAGAGACAAATCGACTGACCATATCATAAGTGAATGCCATTTCGTGATACAGCAATCGAAACCCGAATTGTATCACCCTATCCCATAATCTTATCATCTGCCCAATGCCTGCAAAATTGCACTGGGATTATCTGTGATGATGCCATTCACGCCCATTTTTGCCAATTCAACCGCCCTATCGGCATCATTAACCGTCCATGTGTTGATAATCGGTGCAACCGCACGATATTCAGATATTGTCGTCTCATTCAGACTGCCTTCATAGGGATGAGAAGCCTCATATACAAGACCATCTGGTGGTGGAATATGAAAATCTGGGGCGGTCAAGAATGCAATTGGCACATTGGCGATTATCCCCCGAAAGCGCATAATTGCATATGGATTAAATGATGAGACAATCACCCGATCTTGCATTCCATATTTTTGAATCAGATTGGCGACCATCGCTTCTAATCCATCACTTTCGATAGTGCGTGATTTGATCTCGATATTGATGAACAATGAGCGTCCCACCGCCAAAAAGACTTCTTCGAGTGTTGGAATTGGGGTATTGGCAAAACTAGCATCAAACCATGAACCTGCATCAAGCGATTTAAGCTGTGATAAAGTCATGTGAGAGATGTCGCCTGTGCCATTGGTGGTTGCATCGACCGAAAAATCGTGTAAAACAACAACATGTTCATCTTTGGTGCGATGAACATCTAATTCAATCCCATCTGCGCCTTGTTGGCGAGCAAGTTCAAAAGCTGGGATGGTGTTCATCGGCGCATAGGCACTCGCCCCGCGATGCCCAAATACCAATGTGCGACCACCATACATATTTTCAAGTGTCACTTTGGCATCCATAATCTATTTTCGTCTCCCCACCTGAATCTCATCCCCAACAACACGCACCTGATATGTGCGGACATCGGCATAAATAGATAAACACTTGCCTGTTTTAATATCGAATTTTGCCCCATGTCGAGGGCAAGTCACAATGTTCCCCTCTACAGTTCCTTCTGCTAAGGGATTGCCATCATGTGTGCAGGTATCTTCAATCGCAAAATATTCACCATCGATATTATAAATTGCCACCCATGTATTCTCTATATCCACGACAATCGGTGGAGCGCCTACCTTCAGTTCGTCAGTTTTGGCGACTGTGATGAATTCGGTCATCTATTACTCCTCATCTTCAGATTGCCAAAATTCTAAACCATATAAGCCAACATGTAAAACCTTTAACCCCAACAATGCACATTTCACCCGATTCGCGCTAAGGGGTATGCCTAACATCTCGAAAATATCCTCTTTGGTGATATGTTTGACATCCTCAACCGTCATGCCTAAAATGCGCTCACCGAGCATGGATGCGGCGGCTTGGCTAATGGCGCATCCTTCACCATCCCAACCGAGTGCGGTGATGACATTCTCATCATTGACCCGCAGTGTGAGATGTAACCTATCACCACACAACGGGTTACGCATCTCAAGGTCGAGTGTGGCGGGTTCAATGATGCCTTTATTGCGCGGGTTCATCCCATGATCTAAAATATTTTCACGATACATTGCATCCATAATGATTATCCCTTAAAAAATTGAACAACTTTGCCTAATGCAACTACCAGCCTATCGATATCCGCTTTAGTGGTATAGAGATAAAAACTAGCGCGTGTTGTGGCGTTTACACCGAGTAACCGATGCAATGGTTGAGCGCAATGATGACCAGAACGCACGGCTATCCCCTCAAAATCCAATGCTTGTGATAAATCGTGGGCGTGGATGTTGCTCAGTGTGAAGGCAATCAGACCACCGCGTGATGGGCTATCGCCATAAATTCGGATAGATGGAATTTGTCGTAATCCTTCTAACGCATAGGTGGTAATTGTTTGGACATGCTGATGGATGTTATCCATGCCAATCGCTTGCAGATAATCGATTGCATATCCCAAGCCGATGGCTTGTGCAATGTTGGGTGTGCCTGCCTCGAATTTGGCGGGCAATTCGGCGGGCGTGAATCCATCCCATGTCACTTCGTTAATCATGCTCCCGCCACCTAAAAATGAGGGCATGGCTTCGAGCAAGGCTTGCTTGCCATACAAAACCCCCACACCAGTCGGAGCGCACATTTTGTGACCACTAAACGCGAAAAAATCGACATCTAGTGCTTGTACATCAACCGACATATGAGGGGTGCTTTGTGCGCCATCCACCACAATAATCGCCCCGTATTTATGTGCCAAACGCGCCATTTCTGCAATAGGGTTAATTGTACCCAAGACATTAGAACAATGCGTCACAGCCACTAATTTGACAGGATTATCGGCTAATAACTGTTGATATGCCAGCAAATCAATTTCACCCATTGGTGTAATGGGGATAAAACGGATTGTGAAGCCTTTTTCTTGTGCTAATATCTGATAGGGGACGATGTTTGAATGATGTTCCATTTGCGAGACCAATACCACATCGCCTTGCCCCAAATTCGCCCTGCCCCAAGCATGAACAACCAGATTAATGCCTTCGGTTGTCCCTTTGGTGAAGATGACCTCGCGTTTACTCTTGGCATTGATGAAGCCCTTCACCTTTTTTCGCGCCAATTCGTACGCTTCTGTAGCCAATTCGCTCAATTGATGGATGCCCCGATGCACATTGGCATGATAACGCCGATGATAATCGCTCATCGCTTCAATCACGATATTGGGCATTTGGCTCGATGCGGCGCTATCCAAATAAGTTAACAGATTGCCTGTTTGGTGATGTTGATTCAAGATTGGAAAATCAGACTTCAGATTGAGAATGGTTGGTATATGTTCTGGAATCATGATAAAAAATCCCTCCACCTTTATTATGATGGATAAAAAATGGCGCACCTAGTGATATTGTGCGCCATTTTGTCATGTCATTTGTACGAAATGGGCGACTTATTCACCCAGAATTTTCGCCTCAATTGCTTGTTGTAAGCGCTCACGGACGCGCTCAAATGGCACTCGTTGGAGCAGTTCATCGAAGAATCCATCAATCACCATGAGTTGTGCTTGTGGTCGGGTGATGCCTCTGCTCATTAAATAAAAGATAATGTGTTCTTCCAGTGTACCAAAGGTTGCCGCGTGCGAACATTTCACATCATCTGCCTCAATTTCGAGACCGGGTATAGCATCCATGCGTACCGCTTTGTCTAAAATGAGATTGCGACAGGCTTGATACCCATCAATTTTTTGCATATTGGGCAATGATTTAATCATCCCTTGCCAAACAGTACGGGCATTATCTTTTGCCGCGCCCTTAAAGAGCAAATCGGATACAGTGCGTGGCGCATTATGATTTTGTTGCGTATCGAGGTCGAAGAGTTGGTCTTTATCGGCGAAGAAAAAGCCAGACATACGCGCATTTGCCCCTAAACCATCAATGTCGATTTCCAATTGGGCTTTGGTCAATTGACTGCCCATTGTGCCGATAATCCAATCGAGATTGGCATCACGACCGACACGAGCGCGTTGATGACTGAATTCGTATGTATTGCGATTCCAGTCTTGTAATGCCACATATTTCAGATTGGCGCTATCGCCAACCAACAATTCGGTCACGCCGATATAAGTGGCATGTTCAGGTGTATGGGCAGAGGCGTATTCCACTTGCACCGTTGCTTGGGCATTTTCTTCTAATACAATCAGCACATGCCCGAAATTTGCCCCACTATGGGTATTATAAATCACGATATGAAATGGCGATTCGATGGCTTTATTGCGGGGGATATAGAGAAATGCACCATAATTCCACAACGCGCCGTGTAGGGCGGCGAATTTACCATCGCTGGGCAAAACAGCCTTTTGCATGAAATTGGGGCGCACCAAGTGTTCATGCGATTTGCTGGCGCTGATTAAATCGGCAAAAACAACCCCTTGCGCTCGAATATCTTCTGGAAAGGTGTAATCGACCAATTTGCCATCGACAAACACCATACGTCCACCATCGCCTTCGCCAACGAGGGGTTCGAGGCGATATTCTGGCACCATTGTGAGGTTTGCACCGTTGGCAGGAATACGTTTTTCGGCTTCATTCCAACGGATTGTTTGATAATTCGTGCGTCGCCATGCCTCATCTTGCAGTGTTGGCATGGGCAACGATTCATATACAGTCCACGCCGATTCGCGTAATTCGCGCAACCACTGCGGATCTTGATTTTGGTCACTGACGGCATGGACATCCGCCAGTGTGTAATTTGGGGCGACTACCCCTGTTGTGCGTCGTCTTACAGCAACCACAAATATATATCTCCTTGTACACAAGACAGGATATGATCAATTATTTTGTAGGGCATGACTTATCATACCCCTATTTTGATTAGCCAATAGACCCTTCTAATTGAATTTGAATCAGACGGTTCATCTCTAGGGCATATTCCATCGGCAATTCTTTGACCAGTGGCTCTAAAAAGCCATTCACAATCATGGCATTGGCATCATCTTCGGTGAGACCACGACTCATCAGATAGAAAAGTTGCTCTTCACTGATTTTGCTCACCGAGGCTTCATGCCCCATGATGACATTCTGATTTTCAATTTCAATATAGGGATAGGTGTCGGAACGGCTCTTATCATCTAGCAACAAAGCATCACATGCCACATTGCTCTTCACATTTTCGGCATTGGGGGCTACCTTGAGCAATCCGCGATAACTCGCACGCCCACCATCTTTGCTAATCGATTTGCTGATGATTTGGCTGGTGGTGTTCGGCGCAAGGTGGGTAATTTTTGCGCCTGCATCTTGATGTTGCCCTTTGCCCGCAAAGGCGATAGATAACACTTCCCCATGGGCGCCTTCACCTGCCAAAATGACAGCGGGATATTTCATCGTGAGTTTACTACCCAAATTGGCATCGACCCATTCCATTGTGGCATTTTTATGTGCAACGGCGCGTTTGGTGACGAGGTTATACACATTATTCGACCAATTTTGGATGGTGGTATAACGGCAACGCCCACCCTCTTTGACAATGATTTCCACAACAGCACTATGCAAGCTATCGGAACTATATGTTGGGGCAGTACATCCTTCGACATAATGCACATATGCGCCTTCATCAACGATGATGAGGGTGCGTTCAAATTGCCCCATATTTTTTGTGTTGATGCGGAAATACGCTTGTAATGGCATTTGCACATGCACACCGGGCGGGACATAAATAAACGAACCACCCGACCAAACGGCAGTATTCAGCGCGGCAAACTTGTTATCGTTAAAGGGGATAATCGTCCCGAAATATTCGCGCACCAGATCTGGATATTCGCGTAAACCCGAATCCATATCCAGAAAAATTACCCCTTTCGATTCGAGGTCTTTATGAATGTTATGATAAACCGATTCCGAGTCGTATTGTGCCGATACCCCTTGCAAGAATTTTTGCTCAGCTTCGGGGATGCCCAGTTTATCGAATGTATCTTTGATTTCGGGCGGGACTTCATCCCAACTGCGTTCTGCTTTATCGGTTGCCCGGACATAATAATAAATATCATCGTAATCAATTTCATCTAACATGCCCGACCCACCCCATTGTGGTGTTGGACGATTGATGAAATGTTCATAGGCTTGTAAGCGGATGTTGGTCATCCACTCTGGTTCATTTTTCATCTGGCTAATCTGACGGACAATATCGGCGTTCAGCCCTTTTTCAGATATAAACCGATATTGTACATCATCATCATGGAAGCCGTACGCGGTATCGTAATCTTGGCGTAAGCCCTTCAATGAGGCTTCTTCTTCGGTTAATTGCTTTTCACTTGGTACAAATTCAGCCGTCATCGGAAATATCCTTATCTACTCGGCAACTGCACTATATTTTTCGCGTACCCAATCATAACCTTGTTCTTCGAGGCGAAGGGCGAGATCTGCACCACCGCTTTCGACAATCTGACCGCCATACATCACATGGACATATTGCGGTTTGATATAATTGAGGATCCGTTGATAATGTGTGATGACCAATACACCCAATTCTGGACCGCGCAAGGTATTCACACCTTCAGATACAATCCGTAACGCATCAATATCCAAGCCCGAATCGGTCTCATCTAACACGGCGAGTTTTGGCTCTAATACCGCCATTTGCAAAATTTCGGCGCGTTTTTTCTCGCCACCGCTAAATCCATCGTTCAGATACCGCCCAGCAAAACTATGATCCATGTGCAATTTATCCATTTTTTCTTTCATCAGACGGCGGAAATCGGGGATAGAAATGCCTTTGCTATCGGGGTCAATCGCTTTTAGGCGGGCATTAATTGCATGACGGAGGAAATTGGCTAAGGTAATACCAGGGATGGCGACAGGATATTGAAATGCCAAAAAAACACCCATGCGACTGCGTTCATCAGGTTCGAGTTCGAGCAAATTCTCGCCATCAAAATAAATTTCGCCATCGGTCACTTCGTAGGCGGGGTTGCCCATCAGCACATTTGCCAATGTGCTTTTGCCAGATCCATTCGGTCCCATCAAGGCATGGACTTCGCCCTGATTAATTGTTAAGTTCACACCGCGTAAAATCGGTTCTTCTTTGCCTTCGACTCGTGCGTGCAAATTGCGGATTTCTAATGTTGCGCCCATTCAGGGGTTAACCTCCTCAGTTCATATCGCTTATCAGTTTTTAATATGGGTTAAATTTTGATTGTACCCTATGGTATACAATTGAGTATATCAATGCCCTTGTGTAG
>PGTJ01000454.1 GCA_002794515.1 Phototrophicales bacterium | reverse complement strand
GAGATCCTCAACATCATCGAAAATTACACCATGCGTCGTTATTTGGCGAATATGCCATCTAATTACCTTAACAAATTATTCCCCATATTGCATCGTGAAATTGATCAAAACAATTACATCGATTCACTTCGTCGCGCCTTAGTCGGCAAAAATTATCCGAGTGATAATTTCATCCGCGAGGTAATGAGAGGGCGCAGTTTATACGAAGCCAAAGCCCAACCACGCCTTGTATTCCTGTTGGAGAGCATTAATCGGCATTTATCGCAGGATACTGGCGGATATACGGTATTGGATGATAGCGCCACCATTGAACACATCTTTCCTCAAACCCCGTCTGACGACTGGAAAAAAGCCCTCAGCCAAGATGAAATCGATGATATTCTGCGCGATTATCTGCACACGCTCGGCAACTTGACGCTGGTCACACGCGAGTGGAATACCTCCATGAGCAACAGCGCTTATGCGATCAAAAAGCAAAAATTGGCAAACCATGCCTTACTGATGAATAGCGCCTATTTTAACCGTTCCGATGCACCAAAAGTTTGGGATAAATCGGCAATCATCGCACGGACAGATGCCTTGACCTCTATTTTGTTGGATATTTGGGGTAGCATGGGCGAAGTGACAACGAAGAGCGGTGATTATACAGGCAAAAAACCGTATGCTCTTAAATTCTTAGGAGACGATTATCAACTTGACAGTTGGAAATCCGTCCTGATCAAAATGACAGAATTAGGTCTGGAATTTAACGCCTTTGAGCTGATGAGAGAGCATCTTCCACGTATTTTAAGTCCCAATGAACGTAGCAGATCTATTCAATTGCCTAACGGATGGTGGTTATATGTCAGTATGAATGCAAACAATATCATGGATTTTTGCCAGAAAATTGCCGACCTCATCGGGCTATCGGATGATGATTGGGAAGTATTATATGAATGAGCGCCAAAATTTATTCACGGGCGTGAATCCCTTGCTGATGAGTCGCTTGGAAGCCAAAGGGGAGTTTGAGGGGTTTCATCATTACTACCTGATTGAATTGGCGAGCTATCTGAACGATGTGTTGCCCGAAAATTATCAGGCGAATCCAGAGGCGAAATTGACGCTGTTATATCGATATTTCGCCAATCCAACGCAATCCCGCAAGCCTGATGTGACGATTGAACGCAACAAGACACCTTACAGCCTCGCACCCACGCTAGAAGAGACAGTCTCTGATTTCATCATCCCATTGGATGAAGGCGCATTAGAAGATGAAGATATGGTCGTCCTCATCAGTCAGGTCGATGACCAATTTGTGCCGTTGGTGGTGATCGAGATGCTATCACCCAGCAACAAAATGGCACATGGCAAAGTCGATTATTTACAAAAGCGCAAGGAATTTTTACAGAATAACTTGGTTGTGCTGGAAATTGACTTATTACATGCCTCTCCATCACCGATTGAGAAAATGCCGATTTACCCATATCACGATGAGGCAACACCGTATTATATCGCCCTCAGCAACCCCAGTCTCGAAAATCCCCACACCGCCGTCTATCGGTTTGGGATTAATCAGCCACTGCCTAAAATCAAGATACCGCTATCAGATGGCGAGAGCGTCCTGTGTGATTTTGATGCGATATTTTTCAAAGGGCGCTATGGCAATAAAGTGAATTACGCCGATGCGCCGATGCACATGGAGACGTATCGCCAAGCCGACCAAATGACGATTTTATCGCATTTGGCGAAAATGCGCGAAAACACATAAAAAGGGCGCACCCAGCGCCCTTTTCGACCTCACCAATTGGCTTAATTCAAATTTTCAAAGATGCCCGCCGCGCCCATGCCACCGCCAATGCACATCGTCACCATGCCATATTT
>PGTJ01000796.1 GCA_002794515.1 Phototrophicales bacterium | reverse complement strand
CCGATAACACACTCGCCATGATGAGGACGCTCAATGATTGCGCCCCGATGAGCGGTAAATCCCATGTGCGTTTTTGGTCGATGTGCATTACACCACCCGCCAACAAGAAAAATGGTGCATAAAAACTGAGGATACGGGCATTTTCGCCTTGTACAATGCCACTCAGGTTGACCATCATGACGGTGATGAATAAACTGGCTATCAGCACATGATGAATTGTCCATGTTGAGCGATTTTTGACGAGCATGTGCCATATCGCCCAGAAGAATAACCCGATAATCGGCAACCCGATGAAGATGAATGTGTCGTAAGGGTGCAATATCAGCCATTGCACATAATCGCGTTGGACCAGATCTTT
>PGTJ01000339.1 GCA_002794515.1 Phototrophicales bacterium | reverse complement strand
GCTGGGTGTGATAAATCGGATAGTTGAATAACACCCATCAGTTGCGTGGTCGAGAAATTATTGCGATTATTCAGTTGTGCAGGCGTTATAGTATTCGTATAGTCAATAAAAATGTTTTCAGATGTGTCATTGGCGAATGGCTGAAAATCATCATTCAGAGGAGTCAATGTCACAGATAACAATGTATCATCAGTTAATGCCACCGCTTCTAATGTATCCATATGCAAGGATATTTGATACATGCTTGGGTCGAATAAGATAGCATGGTCTGGTAATTGATACCCGCCATCAGGGCGTGAACGCAACAACGGAGAATAATGTTGCTTGGGGACACACGGCGGTGTATCATCCCAGCACAACCAATCTTGTGCAACACGCACATCCAGACCAAAAATAGTCGTTCCACCTTCTATCCAACGGATAGGGGCGGGTTGTTCGCCATCGACCATCCGAAAATCAAAACCCCGATGCGATATGCCATCATACAGCATATACACCGTCATGCCGACCAATGCGATTGTCGTTATCCATCTCGATACACTGCTTTTATATGGTAAATGGATGATGCCGATAGTCAACAAGCTCGCCCCAAATAGCCATGTTATCCCGCCCGATAATCGCCATAATGGAGCGCTGATAAACCAAAACAGGATGCTGATGAATAATACATCTAAAAAAATGAGGTGCATCATGCGAACTTTGCGGTGAATCATCACCATGACCACGCCAATGATAATTAATATCAACGGGGTATAAAAGAATATGGGGTAGTCTCGTCCCGATTTTTCGAGCCAAAAAGATAGCCAATCATGATCAGGATGGTTGATGAGCGTATCGTACATCGGCGTATCGCCCAATACACGGGCAAATGTTTGGATATGTTCGGCTTCGTACAATGCCGTTTGTTTATTGATGCGCCAATCAACATCAAACCCGCCAATGGTCAGTGGATATAACGGATACCCCGTCATGATGACCGACCGCGCCATCATTGGGATGATGATTATTCCGCCGATGAAGCATATCCCAATCATCAACGCAAAGAAACGCGCTCTGTGTTTGAGGATATATAGCCATGATGCGACTATCACCAATCCGCCACCTAAGATGATAAAACTAAATTTGACCGCCACACCCACACAGACTAACAGCGTTATCTGATACACATCAGCGAGGCGTATATCCCGTCTTTCGATATGCCCCAACGTGCGCCCTGTGAGCAAAATGCCGAGCATGAATATCGGCACATCATTCGATGTGGATGGAATGCCAAGTCCTTCTGCCGAGCGCCAAAACAGCCACATCAACACAAAGGGGATACACAACACCCGAAAGATGTGTTCTGCTTGGAGATGGTTATCTCGCCAAATCGTCATAACGCTCCATATCGCGCCCGATAAAAAGACGACATACAGCAGGGTATTCATCATGATGGGGGCTTGATTATCGAATATTGCACCATATAAAAAATGGGCGTTGCTGAAGCCGAAACGGGTATGCACATTCCCCAAGCCGATAACAATCGGATGCAGATTAAACCATGTCATGACGGGGAGGTGATAAAATCCTGTATCGAAGCCGAATGCTGTGTAATCGGTCGTGCTATATAAGGCACGATTGCCCAAATAGATGATGCCCATGAGGCAGATGAACAGCCACACCCACTTTTGGACTGATAGCGGGACGATCACTCTGAGGATGAGCCGATGATTGAGGAGTATCCCCGCACAGCCAATCAGCACCAAGATATAACGAACAGGGTCGTTGATCGGCGCAAAAAAATGCCATACTTGTAATAGGGCGATGGTCATAGCCCATCCCAGCCAAAATGCCCATAACGGCGAAAAACGCGGTGGATTTGTCGACCGATAAAACCATGTGCCAATCCCGATGAACAGCATTCCCCATACGATGAGTGTGGGTGCAATTGTTACCATGCCAAATCCTTGCTTATTTTGTTATAATATATGCCCAATTATGTGAGAAAGAATAAACAAAAAATGTCGAAAAAACCAGTTATTGCCCTTGTTGGTCGTCCAAATGTGGGCAAGAGTACACTTTTTAATCGGTTTGTTGGGGAACGCCTCGCTGTCACCGATGATATTCCAGGGACAACCCGCGACAGACTCATATCCGAGTCATTTTGGGGGGGAATCACCTTTGAGGTGGTCGATACAGGCGGTATCGAGGTTTATCAGCCCAAAGGGACGCGAGATGTGCGCCCACTGGCAGAAGGGAGCATTGATTTTGTGTCACAAATCAAGGCACAAGCCATGCTCGCCATCGAAGAAGCCGATGTGGTGATTATGGTCGTAGATGCTATGCAAGGTGTGACGGCGGCAGATGAAGAAATTGCCGAGATTTTGCGCCGTACCAATAAACCCGTGTTTGTGGCGGCGAATAAAGCCGACACACTCGAAAAAAATGAGACCGCCTTTGAATTTTATGCGCTTGGCGTGGGCGAGGTATTCGCTATCAGCGCCATTCATGGTGTTGGCACGGGCGATTTGTTGGATGCTGTGGTGAAAGCACTGCACGATATCGAATATGATTTTTCTGAAGATGATGATGATGACTTGCTCAAAATTGCCATTGTGGGTCGTCCGAATGCGGGCAAAAGCACCTTGGTCAATCATCTTTTAGGTGAAGAGCGGGTGATTGTCAGCCCAATTGCAGGCACAACCCGCGATTCGATCGACAGCAGACTCAAATGGCATGGTCAAGAAATTGTGCTGATTGATACGGCGGGCATCCGCAAGCGTGGCTCAATTGAACCGGGTGTCGAAAAATTCAGCGTGATACGCGCTTTTAAT
>PGTJ01000162.1 GCA_002794515.1 Phototrophicales bacterium | reverse complement strand
TTTCATGCCTTCATGCACCGCCACCGCCGTTGCCAACAAAATATTGGTCACATTATGCTCACCCATGAGCGCCGTCTCGAAACGCGCCGACTCACCCGTCTGGGCATCGGTCACAGTGAAAGACAACCCGTTCAATGTCTCGGTTATATCCGAGCCGATAAAACGCACACCATCTGGCGGATTTTGTGGCGATACAGTCTTGCTAATAGCGAGTCGTGTTTGTGGATACCCCTTCAGATACATCTCGCGCACATACGGATTATCCCAGTTGAACACCCCCACCCCATCGGGTGGTAATGCCTTGATGATTTCGTATTTGGCGATGGCAATATTTTCGAGGCTACCAAATCGCTCTAGGTGTTGCGGACCAACCTCAACGACAATGCTGATGTGTGGCGGTGTGAGTCCGCATATGCGTTGGATTTCGCCCCGAATATACGCGCCCATCTCGACCACGAAATAATCCATGCTGAAGTCATTTTTGAGGTCATTATTGATGGCAATACACACGCCCATCATGGTGTTATAACTTTTCGGCGTGGGATAGGCTTTATAACGCCCATTGAGGATGTCGGTCAAAAATACTTTGGTGGTGGTCTTGCCATAACTACCTGTGATGCCAATCACCGTTGGATTAATTTGCTTCATCACCCGTTTGGCAGATGCCACAAATCGCCCACGCAAAAAGGCTTCTAGTGGCATGGTGGTGATGTTGCCTATAATCAGATACAACGGGGCGATGAGGTGCATCGCTAAACCCGTTATCATCACAAAGAGGGTAGCAAACCGCACCGATTCAATGCGACTGGTGATGACAGCCATGAGGATGATACACAAGATAATCCATAATCCTGTTGCCCCTAGTAAGCGATTCGCACGCGGGGTATGGCGAAATTTTTTCTTGATTTCGCCTTCATCTGGGGGGATATTGGCGATGATGGCGACCACCATAGCGATAATCACAGGCAACGACGAACCGCTCGCCTCGCTGAAGATGAAGATCATCACCATGCCGATACCTGTGACGATTAACGGGCGTGATGGCGCAAATCGCTGACGCGATCTGAGCCACCAACGAGCATATCGCCCCATTTTGTATTCTTCTATCTGATAAAATCGTGCTTGTTTATAGGCGCGAAGCCCCGTCCCCGCGCCCCATATTAGGATGAGGAGAAATAATAAAATTGTATTCATAAAAACCTTTGTACGTATGGGTTATTCACCCAAAATATCCAATAAAATGGTGTCCTGCGACTTTTGCTTGCCCTGTTCCCAACTGGCTTGTGCTATATCTTCGGGGATGCGAGCCTGTAAATCGAATGTGAACTGCTCGACTTCATCTTCCATGACATCGGGCAAATTAGGGGCATGTGCCATGAACGAGACCAATTGTAAAGCATCCGTGAGGCGGGTTTGTGCTACATGTAACCGTGCGAGATGAATGAGCATGGCGAATATTTTATCGGTTAAGTCGTTGTCGTTGGCGATTTTCAAGCCCATGATGAAATTAGCATGTGCCACACCATAATTGCGCTGTTCCATGAACACCTTGCCTAATTGTTGATAGGTGTTGATAATACCCGCATGATCGCCCATCGCTTTATAGTCTATTTGTGCCTTATTCAAGGCTTGAATGGCTTCATCATATTCGCCCAAATCATAAGATAACTGACCCAACTCTTCATAAATTTTCGCCACATGCGTCTTATCTTCGCTCTGCGAGGCATGCATCAGCCGATCTATCAACTCGCGGCGTTTGAGATGTGCTTCATCAATCCGTTTGACCGTCACCGTATCTAATTTGCCCGATGTACCCGCCATGCCCCACTGCCCACCGACTTCGCGGGATAAATTGAGGCTTTGCTGATACAAATCTTTGGCGAGTTTATCATCGCCCATATCATAGGCGACACTACCCAAACTATTCAATACTTTGACGACTTCGGAGGGTTTATCGAGTTGTTGATAAATTTCTAAACTCCGTTGATAAAATTTACGTGCCGCCTCATATAAGCCCCGCACATGCTCGACATTGCCCAAGGCGAATAGCGAACTGGCGATGCCTTCGGGTAATTCAAATTTTTCGGCGATTTGTAAACTCTCCTGATACAATTGGCGGGCTTGGGTGTATGCACCAAAGCCCAAATAGGCATCGGCTTTGCGATGTTGCAAGTAAACACGGCGCAATTCGCTTTCTTTGATGGCTTGTGTTTTGGGTGTAATCAATTTTAGCGCCCGTTCAAAAAAGAGTACCGCCTCTTGATATGCCCCACTACGCAAAGCCTGTTCGCCCGCCAGTGTGGTGTAATATTCTTCTTTTATAGGGTCGCCGACAATCCCCCAATGATAAGCGAGTTTGGCGGCATTTTCGGTGATGCCATATAACTTTTCTAAGCCCTCTGCCACTTGTCGATGCAATTGAATGAGGTCTCGCTTGGGAATGCGCTCCAATACACCATCGCGCAATTTATCGTGTGTGAAGCGCCATTCACCATCCACCACTTCTAAAATGGCGGCATTGGCACACTCATTAAGGAAGTTATCGATATCCACCATCGGCATGATGACGCGCAACAAGGCAACATCGACTTCTCTGCCGATGACCGCCACCAATGCCAATGTATCGTGCATATCGGCAGGCAGGTTATCTAAACGTCGCCGAATAACTTGTTGAATACCACCCGCAAATACACTTTGTGGCAAGGTGGTGCGCCCAATTTCTTCGAGATTGCCCGCCTCTTCGGCGAGGACGCGCACCACCTCGATGAGGAAGAACACATTGCCTTCAGTTTCGCGTTGGAGCAAATGCACCACTTGCGCTTTTGTGCCAGCTTCGCCGAGCATGGCTTGGCTTAATTCGGCAATGTGCATCTCGGTCAATCGGTTGAGTTTAAGATGGGTAGCATTGGGCAACAATGTCGGCAAATCGGGGCGTTCATCATCTCGAAAACTGGCGATGAGCAACAAAGGCAATTGATTCGCCAATTGGCTCAAAGAGGCAAATAGGCTGATATTTTCGCTACTCGCCCAATGCAAATCTTCGAGCATAATCACCACAGGACGACCGAGAGAACGAATCATCCGCTCTAGGGCATCTAATAAACGCGATTGCACTTTGGTGGATTCTAGCTCACTCGCCGCTTCAAGATGATACGGTGGCAACGAGACAATATCGGGGACGAGAAGTTTAATCAGCCCGGCATCGATGGCATCTAATTCGCCAATGAGACCTAACCAACGGAAGATATTACGCCAAAGTTGGTACGGTGCGCGTCCTTCGATGTTGGATTGCCCACGCATAGCGAGCGCACCATCAACCAATGCCAATGTGCGTAATTCATCAATCAAGCGCGATTTCCCCACACCACTTTCGCCACCAATGAGCCATGCACTGCCTTTGCCCTCTGTGGCATCGGCGAGTGCCAACGCCAATTGCCCCAATTCTTTATCACGCCCGACCAACCGCGCCGCCAATAAAAAGCTGTCGCGGGTGGCGGATGAATCCAGTTCTATCGGCTCATCTATGGCATATTTTAGGGCGTTTATCGCCTCGCCAGCATTGGCAAAACGGTCGTCAGGGTCTTTCATCAACAGGCGTTCAATGAAAGCGCCAATATCATAATTCACATCTAGTTGGCTAATATCGGGAACTTTGAATAACACATTGTTGATGAGCGTCCCAATATCTGTTTGTGGAAAAGGATGTTCGCCCTTGAACATCTCGTAGGCGATGATGCCAACGGCATATAAATCGGACACTTCTGTGGCGGGTGAACCCTTTAGGACTTCTGGTGCAAGATACGCCACCGTACCAGCCACCCCCTGATTATTATCTGTCGTTGATGTGCGGTCACGCATGATGGATAAACCAAAATCGAGGACATGCACACGGTTATCCACCACCAAGACATTGGCAGGCTTGAGGTCACGATGCAACACACCCCGTCGATGCAAATACATCAGGGCTTGGAGCAATTGCAATAAATACGTCAATTTGGTGATGATGGGCTTGTTATGCGTTGCCTCAATAATCGTTTGTGTATTTTCGAGCAATTCCATTGTGTAATATGGCAAACGACTTTCATCGAACCCATAATCGATGACTTCAATGATATAGGGATGATGAAAAGATGCCATGAGTTTGAATTCTTGGGTGAGCGCGAGACGGAAACTTTCGTTCATATCACCCAAATCGCCCTCGCTGATAACCCGTTTGAGCGCCACATATTGCCCTGTGAGCAAATCATGTGCGCGATAAACTGCCCCCATACCACCTACGCCAATGCGGTCTCCGAGTTCATAACGTTTGCCAATGAGTTGGGCATTTCGAGACACTTGCATAATCCAAATCACATTTCACCAATCTAACCATATGTGATGATTATACACAATTCCCACATATATCCGAAACCCATTATGTTTTTATTGATATATTATTCAGAAATTCCTAAAAAATGGTCGATTTTCGCCATGAGTTCAGGGAATTTTATAGGCTTGGATTCGTATTCATCACAACCTGCGGCGAGACATTTTTCTCGATCACCTGCAATCGCATGGGCAGTGAGGGCAATGACGGGAATATGCTTGAGATCTGGATTGGCTTTGATGATGCGCGTGGCTTGCCAACCATCCATGACGGGCAAGCTCATATCCATCAAAATCAAATCGGGTTTATGTTGTTGGGCGAGTTCGACCCCTTGTGCGCCATCGGTAGCAATCAACACTTCATGCCCGCGTTTCGATAAGCGACGCGAGAGCATATCTAAATTCATCTCGTTATCTTCTATGACCAAAATTGTCGCCATGTTGTGCGAATTATCCTTACACTCCATCCTCATCATATTTCTGAATTTGTGCGCTGATAAGTTGGACTATTTTATTCAATAAATTATCGCGTTCATACGCCGACTTTATGAGAATCTCTTGTACCACACCATGTAGTTGCTGGCGGTCTTCATTGGTGAGGTCTTTGGCAGTGACAACGATTACAGGAATAGAACGCCCATCTTCTGTTTTTTGCAATTCGGTCAAGAACTGAAACCCGTCCATTTCGGGCATCATCAGGTCGAGTACGATCAGGTCTGGGGCAAATGTTTTGAGTTTTTCTAAGCCTTTCAGACCATTTTCGACAATTTCGACAATACACCCCTCTTTTTCGAGTGTGCGCTTGACCATATCGCATTGATTGGGGTCGTCATCAATTACTAAAATTTGTCCGAAACCATCGGGGATAGTCGCTTTGCGACTGAGCGTCTTGAGCATATCGACCATCTTTTGGCGGTCTATGGGTTTAGTCAAATAACCAGCCGCGCCCAAAGCAAACCCGCGTGTGCGGTCATCGACAATCGAAATCATCACAACAGGGATGTGCATGAGGCTGGGGTCGGATTTGAGTTGCTCCAAAACGCTCCAACCGTCCATGCCTTGCATCATCACATCTAAGGTGATGGCATCGGGCTTGAGTTCTCTGGCAATGCGAATCCCCTCTTGCCCATTGGTGGCGACACCCACCGAAAAACCTTCTTTAGCCAGCGAACGCACAATGAGGTCGCGCACAGTGGGGTCATCATCGATCACCAACACCAAACCTTGTGCGACCGACATCTCGCCTGTGGATGTGGGTGATAATTTCGGGGCGAGTTGCGAATCGGGCGATTTTGTTGTATCGACCACAATGACAGGAAAGAATGCGGTGAAGGTTGTGCCAACCGCCAATTCGCTTTCGACCGTAATATCACCACCCATCATCTGGCAGAAACGTTTGCTGATGGTCAACCCCAGCCCTGTGCCACCGTATTTGCGTGTGGTCGAAGCATCGGCTTGGGTGAATTCGGCAAATACGGCTTGCACTTGCTCTGGTGTCATACCAATGCCTGTATCGCTCACACGGAACACCAAAAATTCTTTATCATCACGGATTTCAACGGTTGCAGATAAAGACACTGCACCATTTTCGGTGAATTTAGCGGCATTACTCAGCAAGTTGAACAAGGTTTGGCGTGTTTTGGTGATGTCTGCCCGCGCCATGCCAACCGACTCATCAATATGTAATTCAAAGCGGTTTTTGTTCTTATCCATTAATGGGCTGATGGTCGAGGCGACATTATCTAACATGGCAGACACATCAAACTCTTCTAAAT
>PGTJ01000751.1 GCA_002794515.1 Phototrophicales bacterium | reverse complement strand
GGCGCATACCGACCAATTGGTGATTATCGGCGATGTCGGTCAAGATTATCTGCAAAATGGTGATTTGGATGTCGTCATGGAATTTAATGGGGATATCGCCCAACTCATGCGTGATGATGCTGATATTCGCTTCGTCATTCCCCAAGAAGGTGGATATATCTTCACCGATGTGATGGCTATTCCCGCCACTTCGCCCAATCAAGACCTCGCCGAATTGTTCATCAATTTCATCTTAGAACCCCAAAATGGCGCAATTCTCTCCAATGTGATTCGGTATGCCACACCGAATATGGCTTCTTACCCGTTTCTCAATCTTGATGATTTGAATAATCCGATTATTTACCCATCAGAAGATATTCAAAAACGTTTGTTTTATCAGAGTTTCAACAATGCCCAAATCAATGCTTTATATGCACAAGTTTGGGAAGATTTTGT
>PGTJ01000016.1 GCA_002794515.1 Phototrophicales bacterium | reverse complement strand
TTTCAGATAATTTTGCCAATTGATACGATGCCAATCGTCCGTCTGTTTTGAGGCGAGATATAATTTCTTGGTCGGTCATTTCTTGTGCCATGATGCCATAACGTCCATGCAGATAATGGCGTAATGTATCACTAATATCCGCGTAATTGGGATTTGTACGATGATATTCGAGCGCTTCTAATAATCTGGTTTGCGGATCTGGTGGTGTGATGATGGGTATATTTTGGCGAGCATAATAACGCAATAATTCATAAAAAGATACTATGACGATGATTATCAGGCTGGTGATAATAAAAATTGCCCATGTCGGCAAAAGTGGGAACATGATTGGTGCTTCATCTGGACGCAATGTGAGTGAATCGGGTTGTAACATACTGGGGATGCTCAAAAATACATCGGGCAATGTATAACGGGTTAAATCGGATGTGCCACGTACCCGATACAAAATTTCGGATTTGGGCAGGCTGTAGTCGCCTGTTTGCCATGCGACTAATGTAAATGATTGCTGTTCTACCACTTGACCATCATTCGATGTGGTTTGGCGTTCATTGGTTTTCAGTATCTCGAAAATACCCCATTCGCCTGATAATGGTGGGCGTTGTAACACCTCGATGCGCTCATCATAACGAATGACCAATGTGGCTTGAAACGGTTCACCCAGTTTGGGGCGTGGATTATCGATTTCGATATACGCCGAGAGAATCGGTTGTGCTTGTGCGTTATTCCCCCATATCCACATAAAAAGGCATAATAATCCGATTATGCGTTTCATCGGCGTATCCGTGATGCCCGTTGGTCAAAAAATTGCGATAAAGCCCGATAGCTATCTCCCGTTGTATCGACATAAATCGCATCAATACGGGCGCGTGAAAATAATTTTTTACGTTGTGCCTCAAAACGCAGGGCTTGTTTGCTGAATTGAGAACGCCATTGGGGATGATGCGTATCGATGATAATCTGTTCACCTGTTTCGGCATCGCGCAACCGTACTAGCCCCATATCTGACCAACGATTTTCGAGCGGGTCACTGATACACACAGCGATAAAATCATGTTTTTGTGCGGTGATGAGCAATTCGCGCTCATAAGCAGGTATTGAATCCAGAAAGTCGGAGATGAAGAATACGATAGAACGTTGGCGCAAATGCCGATTGATAGCATTTAGTCCGACCGATAAATCTGTCCCATTTGAGGCGAGTTGAAGGGTCATCAGATCGTGGATAATCATCAAAATATGATTTTTCCCCTTACGTGGTGGCAATACAGAGCGAATACGATCATCAAAGATGAGCAACCCGACTTTATCGTTGTTAGTGATGGCAGATAATGCCAATATGGCACCGATTTCTGTTGCTAATTCGTTTTTTTGATATTTCTGTGTGCCAAAAAATAATGATGCACTGGCATCTACCACGATGAACACGGTAAGTTCGCGCTCTTCATGATACGATTTGATATATGGCTCACCCATGCGGGCGCTCACCAGCCAATCGATATCCCGTACATTATCGCCATATTGATATGGGCGTACCGCATCAAATTCCACACCACGTCCCTTGAAAATTGAATGATACGCGCCCGAAAACCTCTCTTGCACCCGTCTGCGCGTGAGTAACTCAATTTTACGGATACGGCTAAGGACTTCTGGACTTAATGTGGACATGCAACACCTCATGGTACAGGCAAACGTGCTAACAATTGGTCTATGACCTGTCCCGATGTGATGTTATCGGCTTCTGCTTCAAACGACAATATCAGACGATGACGCAATACATCGGGCGCAACCGCCTTCACATCTTCTGGGATGACAAATCCCCTGCCCCGCAGTAAGGCAAATGCGCGTGAACAACGCATCAGCGCCAGTGTGGCACGGGGTGATGCGCCAACATCAATTAATGATTTAAGTTGTTTGAGAGGTGTATTGGCGGGGTCGCGGGTAGTGAAGATGATGTCGAGGATGTATTCTTTGATTTTAGGGTCTACATAAATTGTCTCGGCAACAATTCTTAAATGACGAATTTGCTCGGCAGATGCAATCGGCTGAACACGGGGTATGTCATAATTTGCCATACGTTCCATAATGGCGCGTTCTTGGTCGCGGGTAGGATAGTTCACCAGTACCTTCAACAAAAAACGATCGAGTTGTGCCTCTGGCAAAGGATATGTCCCCTCTTGTTCGAGTGGATTTTGCGTGGCAAGCACCATGAACGGGTCAGATAATGGACGTGATTCGCCCCCAATGGTCACTTGCCCTTCTTCCATCGCTTCGAGTAATGCCGATTGCACTTTAGCTGGGGCGCGATTGATTTCATCGGCAAGGATAAGATTAGTGAATATCGGTCCTAAATAGGGTGTGAATGTGGCGGTCGCAGGGTTATAAATTTGTGTGCCGATGAGGTCGGCGGGCAATAAGTCGGGCGTGAATTGTACCCGTTGAAAATCTAAATTCAAGACATCAGCCAATGTGCGAATGGTCAGTGTTTTCGCCAAACCAGGGACACCTTCTATGAGGATATGTCCATGACAGACTAAGGCGACCAATAGGCGTTCGATTAACTGATCTTGCCCGATGATGACCTTTTTCACTTCATCGGCAATCGCCCGTAATAAGGCGGATTCGCGTGCAATTTTTTGATTTAATTCTTGGACAGATGCCATCAATCCCCTTCATCACCCTTCAAAATAGCCGACAAAATAATACTTGGTTGGGTGTGCCACAGGTCGATAAAATATTTGCCACAATCAGCGCAATCCCGCCACACATCGCTAACACAATGAGAAAAAACAAACATCCACACCATGCCACGGGTCCCGCGCTCAAAATACCGGTGAGTGCGCCGATGATGCCTGTGAAAATATCAATAATACTGCCAAAAATTTGTAATGTGCCTGTGATGATAGGCAATACAATCACCAAAACAAGGCTGAGTAGGCACATGCCACCACAAATCAACACCACGATTGGGACATTCGCATTTTGTAACAATTCGCCGATATTCATATCACCACACCCTACCGACAGGCTTCTAATGTCTGTTCCAATAACATCCAATTCGCTTTGGCATTATCGCGTTCATAACACCGACAAATCGTGGCGGGGTCGCCTTGTCCCTCCCATAATATATAACGCACATTGGTTTGAACGCAGATGTTGGTCTCTGTGCTATTATGCAAGGTCGTATTGACAATTCGCAAACCGCGATAATCTTTCTCCATGATTAATTGTACCTGAAATAATGGATGTTGGTAACTTTCTGGGATATCACCTGGGTGGGCAATGGTGATTTCTTGTTGCACCGCCAGCACAAATAAAAACAGTGGCAGTAGCAAAAATATAAACCATAAGATGAGCATAATGGTGCAACCCAATCGGCGTAATGGATTGCGCTTGCGTTCTATGAAGATATATTCAACTGAAGGGGGTGGCGATTGTGGTGTTAAATTATCGGTCATCAATCATCTCTTAGGGTTGTGATAGGCGAATTTGAATGCGGTCGCGGTCATCATAACTGATGTGGGCATAATACGGATGCGCGTTTTGGGGCATATTAAGTACATGAGGCAAAATTTGAGGTAAATCTTCGACTAAATCGAGTGATTGAATATCCGTTTTGGGTATCCAATGAAGCGTGCCTTCACGCTCATCCCCAATAACATGGCGCTCTGTGCTATAGGCGATGAACACAAATAACAGAATGCCTGTTTGCTCGCCTGCATCAATGTTGTGAACTCCACATAGGCGAATATCAGAGACATGTAAACCCGTCTCTTCGAGGATTTCACGCTTTGCTCCTTCTTCAGGGGTTTCATCGCGTTCAAGATGACCACCGACCCCATTGTAACGATTCGGGAAGATGCGACGTGTTGGGGCGCGTTTCATCAGCAGAACATCATCACCATTCACCACAAAACACAAGGTACGGGGTATAACCAGCCACCGATTTTGTGTTGCATCTGCTCCTTGTTCTTTTGCACTCATCGCTTCACTATCCCGTATAATTATGATACCCTATCCATCATAATTATAACTTTTTATAGACACAAGGTTAAAACACATGACCACACACCTGAATGCCCCTCCACCCGATTTACGTATCGTCCCAACCGAATCGGTTTTGCCCCATGAAGAACACGACTCACAACGGTCGATCCCATTGATTGAAGCCATCCGTAAAGCCAGTGTGATCACCAACCCGCCTATTGTGGCACAGATTGATAATACCGATCAATATGTGATTTTAGATGGCGCAAATCGTTGTCATTCGTTTGGTGCGCTGAATTTCCCGTGCATTTTAGTGCAAGTGGTAGATTATGATAGCCCATTTGTCGATTTGATGACCTGGCATCATGTGGTCAGCGATTGGCAAATCGAACCATTTTTAGATGCAGTTCGGGCATTACAAGATGTGAGCATCATTCAAGAAGATATTCCCAATCCATTAGCGACACTGTATATGCGCGATGGTCAAAAAATCATTTTATCGGCAGATGTGGCAACCACGTATGAACGTAATGCGTTATTGCGCCAATTCGTACGGATTTATCAACAAAATGCCAAACTCCATCGCACTGTCAGCGCATCACCCGAAGAAATTTGGCGTTTGTATCCTCATGCCATTGCGCTGGTCTTGTTCCCGACCTATACACCTGATGATATTATGTCTGCCGCCAAATATAAAGCATTTTTACCACCTGGGATTAGCCGACATATCATTCATGGACGTGCGTTGTTGGTGAATTATCCGATAGAGGCATTGTTAGATCATTCAAAGACGATTGATGAAAAAAATGCCGATTTACAAGCATGGATACAAATGCGCCTTGCTAATCGTAAAGTGCGTTATTATGCCGAGACCACCTATCAATTTGACGAATGAGGATAAATGAACGATTTATTCAAGCAAATGAATTTATATACCGACGAGGCAGATTATGTGTTGCTCAAGTTTCCGCCGACAGGCATCACAGTTGCCGCGGGTATTTTGGCGCAAATTGGCGACCCATTCGGCGCAATCATTGTCGATAAAGATGAAGTGACGCTGGTCATCCCAGTAGATGTGATGGATGATTTTGCTAAACGGTTATACGATGTCCAAAAAAGCCCAGATGCGTATCGACTCATCACATTGGATATTGTCCTCGATTTTTCGGTGGTTGGATTTATGGCAGGTATCAGTCGCCTTTTAGCTGATGCAAATATCAGCATTTTGCCCTTTGCCGCCTTTAGCCGTGACCACCTGCTGGTCAAAAAAGCGGATTTTGACAAAGCATGGGGTATATTATCTGGTTTGAAATCGCCATAAAAAAGGGAATATCAGATGAATATCGAATTTGTAGACCCGAACCAAGTGCCACAACCAAAGCATAAAATTCGGATTATCGGCTTGCAAGCCATCCCCTATCCAGACCGCCGTCGTGTTTGGGTTGAAGTGAAGGTTACACCGTTTCAGGAACGTCCAAATTTATTGCTGGTGGTGTATAATCGGGATGGATTTATCATCAATGAACTCAGTGTCATAGAGACCATGCACGCGAATATGGAATTTACAATCCATATTCGCACACCCAGCGATCCTGCGGGTGAGTATGAATTGGCAGTGGAACTATTTTACGAAACACGCAACCCAACCCAAGATCGCCAGAGTATTGTCTTTACCATACCTAACGAAGGCGAATAATGCGACTGATTATCTCGCATCTGTTACAATCAGAACTTATTCATCATGCCAAAACGGGGTATCCACACGAGGTATGTGGATTGTTGGTTGGGCGCGGTGAACACATTTTGCGTGTCATCCCAACCGAAAATCATGCCCCAGATACACAACGAGGCTTTCTCATCTCAACACAAGATTTGAACATCCACCTACCTCAAATTCGTGCAGAGGGGTTATCCCTAATCGGATTTTATCATTCCCATCCAGATGCACCCGCAATTCCATCACCAACGGATGTGCGTGAATTAGATAATGGATTACAATTACCACATGTTGTGTTGAGCATTTCGCATCATCAGGTGCATATCAAAGCATGGCTGATCCATCATGGACAAGTAGACCCGATTGAATGGGTGATTGGTGATGCTGCGCCAATATTGCCAGCTCCTCCAACGACATCGGCGCAACGCATCGCTTTTTTATGGAGTATTGGTATATCACTCATTTTGCTGTTGATCATTGCTTTGACTTTATTACCACCTGCGCCTAAATTGCCATAGGAGATTGTTATGCTACTGGAGACGGTATTCGCTATTTTCATCGGGTGGATAGCGGGGATAATTGTGAATGTGCTGGCAGATGACTTGCCGTTGCGCCGTGCTATCCGTACCCCGCGTTATGTCCCCGATTCTAAAAAACGAGCGGTACATGTGCCTATCCTCAATGAGGCGGGCGAAGATGTCACGGCTGAATTTGTGTATCAAGATGACGAAAAACGTCCACTCATTGCGTGGTCGGGGATACTCGCATTTTTATTCAATAAGCGATTATCTTCATCGGGTGATGTTAAACTAGGCTGGCGCTATCCGATTACTGAACTATTCACCATATTTTTGATGTGGGTGGCACTATACGGCATTTATTTGATGAATACCGACCCCAAAATCCGTGATGTAGACCTCTTACAAGGCATATTTTGGCTGATTTACATGCTTATCTTTGCCACAATTGTGGTGATTGATATTGAACATAAATTGATTTTATTTGTGGTTATCATCCCTTCGTCGCTTGTCGCCTTAGCCGATAGCATCCTAACAGGTTTCCCTCCCAGTTTTATAGATGCCCTAGTCGGCGGTGCATTGGGCTTTGGTGTGTTCTTCATCCTCTATAACGGCGGGTTTTTGTTCACCTATATCATGGGAATACTACGTGGCGAAAAAATCAATGAGGTGGCATTCGGTTATGGCGATGTCATGATGTCTATGCTCAGTGGTTTCATTTTAGGGTGGCAATCGTTAATTTTTGCTATGTTCCTGACGGTATTTTTGGGTGCATTCGGCGCGGTCATCTTTTTGCTCATCAAAGCGATATCACGGAATAAATACAGCGCCTTCACGGCTATCCCCTACGGACCTTATATCGTGGCAGGGACGATTATTTTGCTCTTTTTCCGCATCCAACTCGCGCCATTGCTAGGAAGGTCGTTGTTATAAATGATGTCACGCCTTATCACAACCTTATGTTTAGCTTTGATGTTGCTCATGGCATTTTGGTTGCGGATTGATAATCTCACCGAGTCGCCACCGGGAATCAGCAATGATGAAGCGATTTATCTGATAGACACCTTCAATGTGGCACGGGGTGGCAAGTTCACTTGGTTTGAACATGGCAGACCAGAACCCGGATTTCAGCTCATCCTCAGCACGACTACGCGCTTCTTTGGTGGCGACCCATTTGTTGTTCGTTTAACACCCATCTTGTTGAGCTTATTGACCATTGCCACCGTTTATTGGGCAACATTACAAGTTTTGTATGACCGTCCATCCTCTCATCAATACTTTGGGGGGCTTATTGCCAGTGGCGCATTGATGACCTCGCTCGGATTTATCACCTTATCCCGTGCCATAGAGCGCGGTGTGCCACAAATCTTATTCATGGCATTATTCATCGGTGCATTCGCACGGTTTCAGCATACAAAGCAACGGCGTGATGCAATTTTCGCGGGTATTGCGTTATCTGGCACAATTTATTTTTATACTGCGGGTTTGGTTCTTCCTGCGGTATTAGCCCCTGTCGGCTTATGGTTTGTCTTATTTTATGCCAATACATGGCGCGAATGGTTGCTACCGCTTATGTTGATGGGGATGATGGTCGCCATTTTGACCGCGCCATGGAGCATAACCTTGCTCACCAATTCTGGTCTTATTTTAGACCGCGCAGGTGAGGTGCGCGGGGCGGGCTTGACACTTGAACGTGCTATATCACTCACATGGGAGCATTTGCTGATTGCAGGTGATCCAAACCCACAATATAACACCGCCTCTCAACCGATGATTTTGTTGTTCTTCCAACCGTTTTTTATCTTAGGATTAGGCGCATTATTGGCGCGGATAAAACAACCAACGACCATCGCCATCATCACATTTTTGGTACTTGGTGCATTGCCCCCCCTGCTCACCAATGAGCCGATACATGGCATTCGGGCTATTGGCATGTTCGGCGCATTTCCATTCATCATCGGACTAGGTGCAATACTCACATTATGGTTGATTGAACGATTTTTATCGCCCCAATATCGCCTCGTATGGTTGATTTTAGGCATAGGCTTCTTGGGGATTAACACACGATATGCAAATCAGATTTATGCAGAATATTGGTTAAACCCACCACTTACACGGGTTTATGTCGATGCGCTCACCGTAGGTGAATGGTATTTTCGGCAAGATAGACGCGATGTTGCCCGTTGGTTGATGCGCCAAAATCAACCCGTACTCATGCCCATTGATGAACTCAATTTGCCGACCATTCGTGCATGGACGATTAACCACATTCCCAATCTACAAACTGCTGACGATGCTTTCTCATTGCCCACCAACACCCGTTTATTTCTGCCGTGGCAAATCGAGACGGATGACTTGCGCCGAGATACCCGCCTATATGCGCTTGTTGATGGCGACACTATCTCATTATTGCCACCACTCTCTGTCGAAAGTCATCGACAGTTATTATCGATAGCTGAAAATGGCGAACGATTAACACGCGGGCGCGGGAATTATCTCAATTTTATGGGATATAACACTGTTTTGTCTGATGATTTTATCTTGCAGTTTGATACCAATCATCAGACATCACAAACCCCTTTAGCCAATTTTGCCGATGGTGCAGTTTATATTGATGAATGGCGTGGTGCAGAGACAATACAAGGGGTTGCTGGCGAAATATTGACTTATTTTTTGCGTTGGCATGGAGATGAACTCGACCAACGGTATTTCACTGTTTTACAACTGCATACACAAGATGCCGATAGCAAAGCCTCCGCCGCCGATATCAGCCTCGCTTATCTATATCCCAACATGATTTGGGATGAAAATATATCGCCATTCATGGAATATCGGCTGATATTAACCGAAAATCTGCCATTTGGGGCATATCGACTGGTGGCAGGGATATATGATGCAAAAACACGAACACACCTGAACGCGACCAGTTTATGGGGACATCCGTTGGATACATTGGCGACTATCGGTTGGATAAAAGTCCCACATCCGCCGATGACCATGCCCGAAAATGCTATCCCGATAAACGCGATTTTAGGTGAACAAATCGGTCTGAATGGATTGACCATTCAAAATACACAAGATGACCAAATTGCCCTTAATCTATATTGGCAAGCGGTTGCACATCGCCCAGATATGGATGCGACATTATTTATCCAAGTTTTTTCAGGTGATAGGCGTATTGGTCAGACCGATACACGCCCGATGAACGGGCAATATCCGACCATGATATGGGATATGGGCGAGACAGTGATGACAGAACATGTTTTATCACTCGATTCGCCCATTGATGAAAACACCTATTTGTTGATTGGGATGTACACATTTCCCACATTAGAACGCCTATCGGTGATGATAGATGGCGTTCCACAACCTGATAATGTCATTCGGTTGGATATAGGACGTTAATCATCATCACGGATGATGATGCCACCGCCCAAACACACATCACCATCATACATCACCGCCCCCTGTCCGGGAGTGATGTCGCGTAATGGTGTATCGAATTGGATATGTACCCGATTATTATCCAGAGGGGTCACTAATCCATCGACTAATTTCGCCTTGTAGCGGATTTTCACACCTGCCCGAAATGGTTCCGTTGGTGGATTTTTAAGCGTCCAATTCACGCGATGTGCGATGAGGCTACTTTTGCCTAAATCATCCGCCACACCGACAACCAACGCATTTCGATAGGGATTGGTGGCGATGACATACAGTGGCTCTGAATAAGTAACACCCAAGCCCTTGCGCTGACCAATGGTATAATTCGCCAAACCATTATGCTCGCCGATAACCTCACCTGTTTTGAGGACGATAGGACCGGGTTGCATCATCTCTGGTGCATGGTCGGTCAGAAAACGGCGATAATCACCATCTCCCAAAAAGCATAAATCTTGGCTATCCTTCTTCTTGGCGCTGATAAGACCAAACTTCTCGGCAATTTGTCGGACTTCTGTCTTGGGATATTCCCCTATCGGAAAAAGTGTATGCGCCATATGTTTCTGAGATAACACATGCAACACATAACTTTGGTCTTTTGTCTCATCTACGCCCATGCGTAAGCGATAATCCCCATTTGGCGCGGTATCAATGCGCGCATAATGCCCCGTCGCCAAATATTCAGCATCTAATGCCATTGCATTTTCATATAAATAACTAAAACGGATATGTCGATTGCATTCGATACACGGATTGGGTGTCACACCCTGACGATGCTGGTCGATGAAAAATTCGACAATCGTATTGCGAAACACTTCTTTGGTATCTAAAACATAAAATGGGATGCCCAACTTATCGGCAATACGACGGGCATCGCTCATCTGCTCTGGTGTGCAACAACGATTATGCGCCCCACCTGCTACGGTCTCTTCTGACCACAAGCGCATCATCATGCCAACGACATCATACCCTTGTTCTTTGAGTAGCGCCGCGGCGACAGAGCTATCTACCCCACCGCTCATCGCCACCACCACACGCACATCTGAATTATTTCGCATGGACTTCGTTTGCTCGTCTCAACTTGCGTAATTTTTCGACCACTTCTACGAGGGTATCGATGGCATAAGCAACATCTTCTTCGGTGGTATAACGACCAACTGTGAGGCGCAAACTACCACCTGCTTCTGCCCGCGAGAAACCCATCGCTAATAATACACTAGACGGTTCTGGATTGCCCGTCTTACATGCCGATGCGCCACTGGCAGAAATGCCTTTCATATCGAGGTGCATGAGGAGCTGATTGGTCTCGATATCGGCGAAGACAAAACTCGCATGAGATGGCAAGCGCTCTTGCGGATGCCCTGTGAGGCGACTATCGGGTATGCGTGATAAAATTCCATCCACCAACATATCACGCAATTTGCGATAATGTCCTAAATGATAGGCTTGTTCTTCATATGCCAATGCTAATGCTTCTGCCATGCCGACAATGCCCGCCGTGTTGAGCGTCCCTGGACGATGCCCCTCTTCATGACTACCGCCTGTGTTGCTGGGGATAATGTTTACGCCTTCGCGCAAATATAATGCCCCTACTCCTTTGGGTCCGTAAAACTTATGGGCGGAAATACTCATCATATCTACACCAAGCACCTCAACATCCAATGATAATTGACCTGCGGCTTGCACAGCATCGGTATGCAACAAAACACCACGCTCTCTCGCTTGTTCCGCCAATTTCGGTAATGGTGCGATTGTCCCGACCTCGTTATTGGAATAAATCACACTGGCGATGATAGTTTTATCAGTACAGGCATTAGCGAATTCTTCAACATCCACCATGGCATATTCATCTACGGGCAGAATGGTCGATGTAAATCCCAAAAAATCTGCCAACTGTCCAATGGTGCGCCCGACAGCACTATGTTCCACAGGTGTGGTGATGAGGTGATTTTTGCCCATCCCCATTTTTTGTGCATACCATGCCGAACCACGAATAGCCAGATTATCACTCTCTGTCCCGCCACTGGTGAAAATAATTTCAGATGGTTTGCAGTTGAAAATTTTAGCGATTTTTTGGCGTGCCATTTCAACCGCGTCTTCGGCTTTACGTCCATGACGATGGGTTGAGGATGTATTGCCATAGACATCAGTCAGATAGGGCATCATGGCATCTAAAACCCGCTTATCCAATGGTGTTGTGGCGGAATAATCTAAATACACATCACGAATATGTTTCATCATCAAAATCTCTTTTCTGGTTGTTGCAATATCAATCTTATTTTAAGTCATGATAGTATCGTCCGCAACGGGGTTTGGTCTGTGAGGATTATCACCAAAACATCATATATCGCATTAAAAATATGTTATGACGGTGGCTTTTTTGTGTCGAAAGGGGTATATTTCTGGATTAGCCCTGCACTAATTGGGCATATTGTTTCAAATCATGAAGGAGACAAATTCATGTCTGTTATCGAAAGTATTCACGCTCGTGAAGTGCTTGATTCGCGTGGTAATCCCACCGTTGAAGTTGAAGTGTATTTAGAAGATGGTGCGTTTGGTCGTGCTATTGTGCCAAGTGGCGCGTCTACTGGGGAACACGAAGCGCATGAATTGCGCGATGGCGACTCAAAACGCTTTTTAGGCAAAGGTGTCCTCAAAGCGGTTGAAGCGGTTAATCATACCCTTGCCGAAGCTCTTGTTGGCGAATATGCCTATAATCAAAAAGCCATTGACGACAAGATGATTGCTCTTGATGGTACACCGACAAAGGGTAAGCTAGGCGCAAATGCCATTTTAGGTGTTTCGATGGCGATTGCACATGCTTCTGCCGCCAGTGTCGGATTGCCTTTGTATGCCTATCTGGGTGGTGTTCATGCCCATGTGTTGCCTGTGCCTATGATGAATATTATGAATGGTGGCAAACATGCAATTGGAAGCACCGATTTTCAAGAATTTATGATCATGCCTGTCGGTGCATCTAGCTTTAGTGAAGGCTTGCAATGGGGGGTAGAAATTTATCATACCCTGAAAAAAGTATTGCACAAAGGTGGTCATTCGACCAACGTTGGCGATGAAGGTGGCTTTGCGCCGAGTTTAGGGTCGAATCAAGCGGCGTTGGATGTCATCATGGAAGCGATTATCCAAGCCGGCTATAAGCCCGGTGAGCAAGTTTTTATCGCATTAGACCCTGCAACATCAGAAATTTATAAAGATGGCAAATATCATCTCGAAATTGAGGGTAAGGTTTTGAGTGGCGAAGAGATGGTTGCTTTCTGGACAGATTGGGTCAATCGTTATCCAATTATCTCGCTGGAAGATGGTTTGGCAGAAAATGACTGGGAAAATTGGGCGCGTTTGACAAGCGCCATCGGGGAGCGTGTCCAAATTGTCGGCGATGACCTGCTTGTGACCAATGTCACCCGTGTCGAACGTGCTATCAAAGAACGCTCTGCCAATTCATTGCTGTTCAAAGTGAATCAAATTGGTTCAATCACTGAGGCACTCGCCGCCGCCCAACTCGCACAACGACATGGCTGGACGGTCGTCACCAGTCATCGTAGTGGCGAAACTGAAGATACCACCATCGCCGATTTAGCAGTCGCCATGAATTCGGGTCAAATCAAAACGGGTGCGCCTGCGCGTACAGACCGCATCGCCAAATATAACCAATTGCTTCGCATTGAAGAAGAATTGGGAAGTGCCGCGGTTTATGCTGGATTCAAAGCGTTCACTAACCTAAAACGCTAAATTGCGCTATCATAGATGTCCATGTGCGTTGTGAATTGAACTTGGAGGAATTGTTGTGGTTTTAGCGCGTCTTCACACCAAACGAACGAAAATTGTCGCCACGATTGGTCCGTCATCGTGGGATGAAGACAAAATTCGTAGAATGATTCAACTCGGGATGGATGTCGCCCGCATTAACTTTTCGCATGGCGACCACGAACGACATGGACAATCGATTGATTTAATCCGCAAAATTGCCGATGAAGAGAAGCGCGTTGTCGCTATTCTTGCCGATATTCAAGGTCCAAAAATTCGGGTGGGGGCTATCAACAACCCTATTACGCTCAAAAAAGGGGATAAAATCACCCTCACCCTCAATGAGGCTGACGGCACAAATAATGTGGTAACGCTACCACACCCCGAATTTATCCGAGACCTCAAGCCCGGTTTGCGCTTGCTATTAGATGACGGCAATTTAGAATTTATCATCACTGACCTTGTTCCCAATGGCTTGGTATGCGAGGTAATATTGGGTGGTGTATTGAGTTCGCGTAAAGGGGTGATGGCTCCGAATGCTCACCTGACGCTATCGGCAATCACCGATAAAGACCGAGAAGATATTGAGTTTGCCCTGAGCAAAGATGTGGATTATATCGCCATGTCGTTTGTGCGCTCGGCGGATGATATTCGAGAATTGCGTTGGTTGATGCGTCATTTAGGCAAAGACGCGGGCGTGATTGCCAAAATTGAAAAACATGAGGCGCTGGAAAATATCGAAGAAATCATCCGTGTATGTGAAGGGATTATGGTGGCACGGGGTGATTTGGGCATCGAAACCCCTGCCGAGGAAGTCCCCTATCATCAAAAACGGATTATTAAATTGTGCAACAAGGCGAGCAAACCCGTTATCACGGCTACGCAAATGCTCAGTTCAATGGTTGCTTCCCCTCGCCCTACCCGCGCCGAAGCCAGTGATGTGTATAATGCGATTATCGATGGGACAGATGCGGTTATGCTCAGCAACGAGAGCGCGTCTGGTCAATATCCATTAGAGGCGGTCGAGACGATGGCGACAATCGCCACGATTGCCGAACAAAATATTTGGCAAAACCGTCCATTGGGTTGGTCACAAGTAAATACGATTAATATCAGTGGTGAGACCATTTCCGATGCTATCAGCGAGGCGACCTATTTCATCTCAGAAGTGATTAATCCGCGAGCCATCGTCACCGTGACACAAAGTGGTTATACTGCCCGTCGTGTGGCGTGTGAACGCCCGCGTGCGCCGATTGTTTGTGTGACACCGAATCCTATAGCTTATCGGCAATTGGCGTTAGTATGGGGTGTTATACCCATCCTCATCCCGAATTTTAATAATACAGATGAAATGTTAGATGTGGTATCGCGGTATATGTTGCAAGAGGGATTTGCCCAACGCGGTGAAACAGTCGTTGTGATTGCAGGTGTGCCATTTGGTGGGATTAATCAGACGAATTTCTTAAAAATTCACACCATTGACGCATAGAACTGTTTTTTCGGTCGGATTGCCTTAATCCGACCGTTTAATTTTCATTCGTTTTCGTCTATAAATTCCAGACCTGTGCTATATGTCTCACTTGTTTGTCGTTTACGAGATGTTGTTTGGGGTTTATAAGTTAAGTCTGCCAATACATCGGTATTCAAATTCGTTTGTAGTGTAGTGCAATAGGGGCAAACTTTCCATGAAAGTTCAAGCAATTGCCCACATTGAATACAGGCTTTTTTGAGGCGTGTATGACAACTTGGGCAGGCTTGCCAAGTTATCTCAACACGCCGACTACAACCTGGGCAAGTCGGTTTTTCTTCGATATTTTGCAACAATGCTTCTTCTTCCAATGAGCGTTCATAGGCTTCTGTGAGTGTTTCTTTGGGACGTATAAATAAATACAAGATAAATCCGGGCAGAGTTAATAGTGCAACTAATCCGACCGAAAATAGGCGCATGACAAAATCACGCGAACGCGCACGAATATCTTTGAATGTCCATATCACACTGCCCAGCCAAAATGCCCCTACAACTAGACCCATATAGCCCGTTGCAAGCGTTATTAGGTTGTTAATCGTCTCTTCGTTAATCACAATAGCACCATCTTATGGTTGTTCCGCGCCAATTGGACGCGCCAAAATCGCCACTTCATCTACAAAGACATCATATTCATGCCCCTCAGCATAAAAATGAATGGCATTAATCTTGGCGGGACGGCGGTCTTCTACGAATAAATTAAGCCAGTTACCACTGTTATAAATGTACCATGTTTTTTCGTAAATCAGGATATGTTCCTGAACACAATCATCACAGATGCGTTTCCACGATGAACTCGATGGTAATGGGCGGGCATACACCCCATGAAACCAACGCCGATTAACCCCATCATCATCTGTATAATCGACATAAAGCATTAAAGGACATTCACTTGCTTCGACACCACACCCGCTAAGTGATTGATAATTAATATACAACACAGCCTGCAATGCCAGATAATCATATTGGGTGACATCTAAGCCCTGTAGAAACGTTTGTGAACACCGTGTGTACCCGTTAGATGTTGCACCATTGAGTCGTTTTAGGTGCAAACTGGCTCGTCCATCAGGGGCGATGTCCTGATAATAATTCCCTCTGGGCAAATTATTGGCAGGACCGTTCGTACATGTCCAACCGAAGGGTGGGTCGTTGATGATTTGAGCATTCCCATCTTGATAGGGGATTAATGTGTCTAGGGTGCTATTTTCAAGTAATTCGAGCGGGGCTGATGTACGTGAGAGCGACTTCGTTGTTTCTTCACCCCAAATGCTGACACGTTCTCCCTGACCAACCGATTCTCCTGTGCGGTCTGGGGCAATAATCACAGCTTGTCCTTTACGGTTGGTAATACTCACTTCGCTCAGTGAGGCATCTATCACATAACGCCCACTTTGGAGCAATCGTATCTCGACACCGTTGGGTGTGAGAATAGTGACCACAATTTTGCGGTTGAGTCCATCAGCAATCAGAATATCGATTTCCCCCGTGACATCCGATAGGGTGATAACATAGTCTGATACCGTCCAATTAAATCGTGGACGCACAGCATCCTCAAGGCGCACGGTGGTATTCCCTTTGATAGAAACTGTTGCAATCAGTTGTTCATAATTGGGGTCTTTGAAGTTAATTGTGGCTTGTGACCATAAATCGGTGCTGTCTGTACGAATGGTTGTCTCTGATGATAGGTTGCGAAACCGACTTTCGGCTAATTCTCGGTCATTACCAACGCGGATGCTCACCGTTCCTTTGCCGACATACAGGGTTGTATCTAACGATACAGATGACTGAAAGAAAAAGAAATGCCCCAAGAGAACACTTGCAATACAAATTGTACAAAATATGGCGAAGGCTGTGAGCAATATTCCCCATGATAAACGGATAGGGTCTATATGAGGGACATATTCGACCTCTTCGGTGGCTAATGCAGATGATGATGGCACAAGAATTATACCTTTATTCTATTCTCTCGACTTGTTTTTGAGTGTCGAGTATAATAAAAGTTCATAGAGAAAGTCAACTAAAAGTCTATTTCATAGGAGAAAAAACTGTGTCTGGGCATAGTAAGTGGTCTACGATTAAACGCAGAAAAGGTGCAGAAGACGCAAAACGTGGTAAGATTTTTACCCGTTTGGCGCGTGATATTACCGTGGCGGCGCGTGAAGGTGGTGGTGATGAAAGCGCCAATCCACGCCTCAAATTGATGATTGCCAAAGCTCGTCAAGCAAATATGCCCAAAGAAAATATCGAACGGGCAATTAAAAAAGGGACAGGCGAATTAGAAGGTGGAAATGCTTACGAAGAAATCACCTACGAGGCTTATGGTCCCGATGGTGTGGCATTTATCATCGAAACAATGACCGATAACAAAAATCGCACCCTCGCAGAAGTTAAACATGCGATTAACCGTGCTGGTGGGTCACTGGCGGCATCTGGGTCGGTGGCATGGCAATTCACCATGAAGGGGTATATCAC
>PGTJ01000144.1 GCA_002794515.1 Phototrophicales bacterium | reverse complement strand
TTGGTAGATATATCCTTCCCATGGATAAAGCCCCATTTCTTTGCAGGCGCAAATGGTGAGGCGGAAAGTTAGAATGGGCGATGAAATTATCGCCATATAAGCCGAAGAATAGTACAAGATTTTTAACCCCTCTGCAAGCGTGGATTATGGGCGATGACCAGCCGCGAACTGGCGATGCACAACGCCACGACTATCCAAAACCAAGTGATCGACCCCTGATATTCCAGACGGAAAAAATACAAATCGGCAATGGCGTTAATCAGCCCTGTCACCAACGCGGCATGATAACCAAGATGAATCGAATCGAGATGGGCATCATGTTTTGCCCTACCCCACGCCACTGCGCCATAGGCGAATACCGCTATCATTGTCAATAAAAATAACATCAAACCAACCAAACCAATCTGATTCGCCATCATCAGATACATATTGGCGACATCGGTATAAATATCGATTTCAGGCGTGCCTGTAAACCCCACACCAAACACGGGATACCGACTAATCAAACGAAGCGAATCTGTCCATTCGCCGATACGCATTTGTGTCGATAAATCCTGCGCTGTGAATGCCTCGACAAAGCGATACAGATAATCTTGTGTTTGTGGCAATAACAACGCCACGGCAAATAAGATGACCAATATGGGCAAATAACGCCGATACCGCGCAAAACCAATCACCGCTAAGCCTGCCACAAATGCCAATACCGATGCCCGCGAAAAAGTCAATATCAATGCCACCGACACCAGCGCCAGCGCCAAAAAGCTGAGCCAGCGATATTTCAACACAGGATGTTTGGCGAATACCTGTGGGGCAATCAATACCGCCGCAATCGCCACAATGCCACCTAATGAATTGGGGTCTATCCATGTACCAATAGCCCGTTCTGGCAATTGTGGATTTTGTTCGATATAACGGATGACATTCCCCTGTGGATAACCAATCCGCCCCAACGCATTGAGCAAGGTATTGGCGACATTATCGGGCAACACATATAAACCCACCGCCAAAATCGCCTGAAGGGTGACGGCGAGCATAATCACCAGCACCAATCGGCGTAGTTGTTGCGACTCGCGTAACATATCCACCAAAATAAATGTCAGGCTGATGCTCAACAATGTCCCCACAAATTGGCGTAATGCGGTCAATGTGATGGATGAATGACGCAAACCAAGTGCAAAGCTGAAGATCAACCACATCATATAAATGAGGATGAGCAGATGCACACCCGTGAGTTGTACATTTTGTCGTTGGCGCGTCATCCACTGCACCAGATAGACCAACAACAAAATGCCGATGACCACATCCATCAATGTCGGTGTGAAGCCGATTTGAAAGGGCAATGTGCCAGAGGGGAGCATGAACATCAAAATCACGAGGGTATATAATGTGGCATTCAAACTGGTGAGCAGATACAAGCCGATGAGCAATCCCGCAACCCCGCCGATGGTGAGGACAGGTCCCGCAACGACCGATAGCAACGCCACACCACCCGCCACCATGCCGATGAGCATCCCGACAAAGATGGCGTAACGGCGTTCATCTAAATTGCTGACCCAAATTTGAATATCATTGAGTTTCTGCAACGGTTATATCCTTCTTTGATAGCACAGATTTTATCATCAAAAATAATCCTAATCCCCCACATCCAAGCCATGTGATCAGGCTGATGATCGCCCCAAACTGATACGATGTGGGGTTATAGGTGAGCGTGACCACATGTTCACCCGCCTGAACGGGGATAGCGGTCAGGGCGCTATAAGCGCGATAGGTCTCGATGGGCTGACCATCGATCTCTGCACGCCAGCCCGGATAATCCACCAATGCCACCGACAACAAGGCGTTTTCGGGTGTATTGACGCGCACTTGGATATATTCGGGTGTATAGACGGTAATTTCGGCTATACCACCTTCTGGCGGGGCATCTGGCAAAACGAATGGAGGCGGTTGGTCGATAATCAATACATCTCGTGGATTAAAATTATCGCTATTCAGGCGGGCGCGTGCCGATTTGTCATCAGAGATGACCTCATAACGATACATCAGCATGGCGAATGGGCGCGGGTCGGTGAGCTGATGCAAATTGAGCGTCTTGAAATGGGGATAATCGCGCCCGATTAATTGGCTGGGTGCGGGCAATTCTTCGGCATCGGTGAAGATATATTTGACGGCAAACACTTCCCACACTTTTTCAAAGGGTGTCCCCAATTGAATAATCGAATAGGCGCTATCCAAAAATAACGGGCTAATACCGCGAATGTCTTGCAATTGATACAATGACCCGCTATTGCCATAACCATAAATGCCTAACTCGCCATCGACATATTGACCATCAACACGGAATACACCCGCATCATATTTGGCTTGTGTGACGAGCGGTGGTTCTTGCATAATCGGTTGTCGGTCTGGCGGTAATATCTGATACACCTCACGCCGATCAATATTCACCGAAAAGAGTTCAAATGCGAGCAAAATGGGCAACACCCATGCCCAATTCGGGATGTTATCGCGGTCGGTGAGCAACAATACGGCAAATGGGGTGATGACCAACAGGCTAAAAAATGAGGCGCTCATCAATGCAGTTGTGCCATCGGGATTGTTCATCCATTCAATGAGCGTCAAGCCCGCAATGGTCTGTGACCCCGCCCATAATGCCCCAACAACCACCCGCGAGGCACGCCAATCGGCTTTTTCCGCTGTATTATAGAGCATGACCACGCCCAAACCTGCTAAAATCGCCCCTGCATAGGCGATGACGAAGGCGGCGCGTTCTTGCCCGCGAAAGAAATATAATCCGGGCATGAAATGAAATAAGGCATGAAATAACCCACTCCGCGCACCAAAACTTAGCCCCAATGCGAGGAGCAACGCCACCAACCAAAACCATCGATCCCGTTCTCGGCTGATAAGCCCTAGAATTGCCAACGCAAAGCCGATGATACCGATATACAACGGTGACCACTGGCTAATCACATGCGGAAAAAAGACTTGTATCACATCATAAAATGGGAAACCATTGCCTTTGTCTTCAAAACTCAGACCCGCCCGCACCGTGCGTGATAAATATTCGATACCGGGCAAAAATTGCACCGCCGTGATGCCAAATGTGACCGCGCCCATCAGGGCGACTGTCCACAAAATTTGTAGATATTTATTCGGCGCATTGTTCATGAATAGCCGATAGGCTAAAAATCCTACCATCAAGTAGGTGGCAAAAAAGCTGGTCTGTGGATGCCCCGCCATCCATGATAATCCGAGCGCGAAACCGGCAAATATCAACCACACTGGACGGATTTTCGCCTCGCGGGTGGCTTCGAGGATGCCCAATAAGCCCAATGGCAACCACACTGCCGCCTCTAAGAGCGCCAATTGTAACGGCGGATAACCTGTCATATAACCGCCATAGCCGATAATCACCGCCGATACAAATGCGCCAATCCGCGTGCCTTTTTGCCCTTTGGTGAGTCGGCGCATGAAGCCATACATCGCCAGTGTGCAAAATAGCACATGAAAAGTCATCTCAATCGCCAAAGCACCATATGTCCACCCTGCCCCAGAGAGTTTGCTGAGGGCAATGGTCAACAAGCGGGGTGGATAAAATACCGCCGCTTGTGTATCGGCGATGAAGGGCAATCCACCATTATTGTACGGATTCCACAACGGCACTTCGCCACGCGACCACCGTTGATATTGATATGCACCGAAGGTCACAAATTGATCAGAAAAATCGCCTTCTACCAACGACACTTGATTATCAGCTACAGGGGTAAAGATGCGCCAAAAGAACACCCACCACAAAACAATGAGCGTGAGAATCATGCGAATATCGCCTTGATGATTTCTCCACAATTGCCTCATTTGCGCCCCTCCAACACATCGGCAAAAAATGCCTCGTAGTCGCTGATGATGGTCGTCCAGTCGAATTGTTTTGCCAATTGCAACGCCCCTTCCTTAATCCGCAAGCGCAGATGCGGATTGCGATACAGTTGCAACAATTTATGCGATACATGAAAATAACTCGGTGCTTTGGGGTCGAGCGTGAATGGTGTCACCAACGCCATATTTTCGCCATCTTTGAATAGGGGGATATACACATTGGGTTGGGTGGTGATAATCGCACAACCACGATGAATCGCCGCCAACAAGCTACTGCGCCGATACGAACACCCATCCCGAAATGGTAAACACACCACATCAGAGGCATCTAAATAGGCATTGACTTGGGCGCTATCGACAAAGCCCGTCCATGTGACCGCATCATCTAACCCCAATTGGGTGATGAGCGCATCGATTTTTTGGGCATAATCAGCATTGGTCGGGTCGCTAGAGCCTGTCTTGCCACCGATCATCACCAACCGAAAGGGATACCCGCTCTGGCGCAGATAGGCTAAATCTTCCAGTAAAATTTCGACTCCCTTGCTATGATTGATGAAGCCAAAATAGGCGATTAAAAACTCATTCGCATTTGCCCCTGCTCTATTCCGCCATGCCATACGGTCATAATCGGCGGGCAAATCGGCGGGGACGAGATTGCCCAACGGGATGAGCGTCAGGTTGGGATGGGCATCGAGTTGCATATAATCTTCATGATTGGTGACGATCACACCCGCCGAGCGATTCGCCAAATGCCGCACAATCATCGGACGTAATGCACCTGCTTTGGGGAATAAATATGGAAACAGCAAATCATGAAATGTCGTCACCACAGGCAAGCGCACCATCTGTGGCAAAAAATGAATGAATGGCGACATGGCATAAGCGGCGGTCTCGAATTGTAGACTGATAATATCCAGCTTATGGGCTTTTGCCCATTTTCGAATGGCACGAATCGCGCCCCAGCGCCATTTTTTGACCGTATTGGTGATGTGAATAGCGGGGTCTGATTCGTGAGATTGTGCCGATGTGAATAAAAAGATATGATGACCACGCCCTGCCAACTGACGCGCCAATAACTGGGTGTAATCTCCTACACCGCCTTGCATCGGCGGATATTCACCTGTGATAATGCCAATTCGCATCGTGTTATGACACTTTCAATCCTGAGCGTAACACCTGCCAATAAATGCCGATACGTTCTCGGCGTAAGGTGCGTTTGCTCCCCAATAAGGCTTTCAGTCCTTCTATGCCAATTTGCCACGCATAATTCCACAACAAAAACAGGCGTAATAAAACCGCAAAACCACTGCCGAAGAATTTTTTATAATAACGTAATTTGCTCTGTTGAAAATGAATATGTTTGCGTGCGCCTGCTTGTTCGGTGCTTTTTCCGCCATGATGAATAATTTTGGATGTGCCTAGATAAACCACCCCCCACCCTGCTAATTTCGCCCGTTTACACCAATCCAACTCCTCCCAGAACATGATGTAACGGGTATCTAATCCGCCAATTTCCTCATATACTTCGCGTCGAGCCATGAGCGCCGAGCCTTGCACCCAATCGACATCGGCAGTAGCATCATCGGGGATATCACATACATAATAACGGTCTAACAGTGTGCGCGGGGCATACTGTTGTAACCATGTGCTTTCAAAAAAAGCCGTGCCGATGGTCGGAAAACGCCTGCGCGTTGATTGATGAGTCATATCGGTATTCAAAGTGTGTGGTCCGATGATGCCGACTTGTGGATGAGCATCTAAATAGGCGACCATCTGCCCGATGGCATCGCCTAAGATGACCGTATCGGGATTGAGCAAAAACACATAGCGCCCGCGTGCCATCTCTAAGCCGATGTTGTTCCCGCGTGTGAAGCCCACATTCTCACTTTGTGCCGATAATATCACCTGTGGAAAATGTGTCTTGACCATCTGCAGGGTATCATCACCACTGGCGGAATCGACCACAATCACCTCAAGTGATACATCGGGACTATTCTCATAGATGCTATTCAGGCAATCGCGCAACAAATTTGCCACATTCCAACTGACGATGATAACCGAGACATCTGGACGCGGGGTATCTGTCATGAAACAATCCTCAACGAGCTTTATACATCCATCAGCATTTTACCAATAATTTACGTTTACTGTGAGATTTGATTACATATTGATGCCATACTGAGGGCATAGTCACGTTCAAATGCGATATACATAAGGAGCAACCACATGAACAAGAAATTTTTATTCGTCAGCATTTTAGTGATATTCGTCTTGAGTTTGATAGCGGGCGTGGTGAGCGCACAAGAAGGGGATGGAAACGGGCGCGGACGCGGTGATAATCGCGGTGGGCGCTTTGGTGATAGACAACAAGCGCAATTGCGCGATCATATACGCGAAGTCATGGAGGCGGTCGTGACAGAAACGGGACTTGAACCACAAGCGATTTTGCAACAACTGCGTGATGGTAGCACACTCGCCGACATCATCACCGCCAATGGTGGCAGTGTCGATAATGTCATCGCTGTCGCCCTAGGAAATGTACAAGAACGGATTGCACAAGCTGTTGAAAATGGCAATCTGACCCAAGAACGCGCCGATGAACTGTTGGCAAGTGCCGAAACGCGCATCACCGAATGGATGAATAATCCCCTTCCAGAAGGTGGATTTGGCTTACGTGACCGTTTGAATAATCGTGACCAGCATTTTGA
>PGTJ01000681.1 GCA_002794515.1 Phototrophicales bacterium | reverse complement strand
CGTTATGGAGGCATATAAAGACGCAGTATAAAATCCCCTGTCCATTGTTTTTCTGAATTCAACAGATGGCAGGTCAACCACAATATTGCCCCAACACACGGTAGATAATATCTGTACCAAAACCAACAGCCTCGACAGGGATGCGCTCATCGGCGGCATGAATCGTCGAGGCAAAATTAAACCCTTCGGGCAATTTCATGGGCAAATAGCCATAGGTTTGAATGCCCAGTTGGGCAAAAAATCGCGCATCGGTCACACCACTGAGCAAATACGGCATGGGGACAGCGGTGGGGTCGGCATGACGCAATTCATCGGCTAATAAATCATATAATCCCATATCGGATGTGGTGGGTCCGTGTTCAAATGTGAGGACTTGTAACTCTATATCATCCCCAACAACGGCACGAATTTCGGATAAAAATATGTCAGGTGTCATACCGGGCAAAATACGCCCGTCCATATCCACCGTAATTTCCGCGGGGATGACGTTAATTTTATTGCCACCACGCAACATAGTCGGTGCTACCGTATTACGGAGTGGCGAATTGAATAGACGCTTGAGATCGCCCATCTGATTGAGGGCTTGGTCG
>PGTJ01000145.1 GCA_002794515.1 Phototrophicales bacterium | reverse complement strand
GGTGGCGTGTGTTGTCGATTTGGCGGCGCTCCGTAGCGCCATGATACGGATGGGTGGCAATCCACAAAAAATCAACCCCACCATCCCTGTCGATTTGGTCATTGACCATTCGGTACAAGTCGATGCCTTCGCCATGCGCGATGCGTTGCGCGTGAATGCCGAGTTCGAGTTTGAGCGCAATCGTGAGCGCTACGAATTTTTGCATTGGGGGCAAAAAGCCTTCGATAACTTTAAGGTTGTACCGCCCGCCACAGGCATTGTGCATCAGGTCAATTTAGAATATTTGGCAAAAGTTGTACAATCGAATGTGGTGAATGGTGAACGGGTCGTATTTCCCGATTCGTTGGTCGGCACAGATAGCCACACCACCATGATTAACGGCTTGGGTGTGTTGGGATGGGGTGTGGGTGGCATCGAAGCAGAAGCCGCCATGCTCGGACAACCGATTTACATGCTCATGCCACAAGTCATCGGCGTGAAATTGACCGGTAAATTGCCACAAGGGGCGACTGCCACCGATTTAGTGCTGGTCGTCACCCAGATGCTTCGTAAAAAAGGTGTTGTTGATAAATTTGTCGAATTTTACGGCGCAGGGTTATCGACCATGTCCTTGCCAGATCGCGCCACCATCGCTAACATGGCACCTGAATATGGTGCAACAATGGGCTTCTTCCCTGTGGATGACGAGACACTGAATTATCTGCGTCGCACAGGGCGGGATGAATCGCTCATCAAATGGGTGGAGGTTTATCATAAAGAACAAGGCTTGTTCCGCACTGATGATACACCAGATCCCATCTTCAACGATACGCTCGAACTCGACCTGAGTACGATCGAACCGAGCATGGCGGGTCCACAACGTCCACAAGACCGTGTGTTGGTGCGCGAAGTGAAAAGCCACTTCAAAAAGGTGTTGACTGCCCCATTGGGTCCACAAGGCTTTGCCTTGCCCGAAGAAAAAGTGAATGCCAAAGCCGTTGTCAAAGATAACGGACACTCGACCGAGATCACACATGGGGCGGTGGTTATCGCCGCTATCACCAGTTGTACCAATACCAGCAATCCGTCTGTCATGGTCGGCGCGGGGTTATTAGCCAAAAAGGCGGTTGAGCGGGGCTTAAATCGCAAACCATATGTCAAGACCAGCCTCGCACCTGGCTCGAAAGTGGTGACAGAATATCTGAATAAAGCGGGCTTAACCCCCTATTTAGAAGAAATCGGCTTCCACACCGTTGGTTATGGATGCACCACCTGCATCGGCAATAGCGGTCCCATGCCCGAAAATGTATCTAAAGCCATTCATGAGGGCGATTTGGTCGCCACTGCCGTGTTGAGTGGCAATCGGAACTTTGCGGGGCGCATCAATCCCGATGTGCGTGCCAATTATCTCGCCTCTCCGCCGATGGTGGTGGCGTATGCCCTCGCGGGGACGGTGGACATCGATTGGGAAACAGAGCCTATCGGCACAGATAAACAAGGCAACCCAGTTTATTTGCGCGATATTTGGCCCAGCCAAGATGAAATTCTCGAAGTCTTGCAAAATAGCCTCTCGCCAGAGATGTTCAAAAAACAATATAGCAATGTCTATGATGGCAACCCGATGTGGAACGCCATCCCCAGCAGTGCAGAACCGGTATATAACTGGAACGAAGATAGCACCTATATCCAAGAACCACCCTTCTTTGTGAATATGCCCCTCGAAGTCTCGCCGATTCAACCCATCAATGGCGCACGGGCATTGGCGCTGTTTGCCGATTCAGTGACGACAGACCACATCTCGCCTGCGGGTGATATTGCCGAAAAAAGCCCTGCTGGTCAATATTTGCTCAGCAAAGGCGTAAGCAAGCGCGACTTCAATACATATGGCACACGGCGAGGCAATGATCGGGTGATGACTCGTGGCACATTTGCCAATGTGCGTTTACGCAATATGTTGGTGCCAGGGAGCGAAGGCAATGTCACCTATTACCTGCCAACAGGTGAGCAAATGTCGATTTATGATGCCTCGATGAAATATCAAGCCGATAGAACACCGCTCATCATCCTCGCGGGCAAAGATTACGGCATGGGCAGTAGCCGCGACTGGGCGGCGAAAGGCACATTTTTGCTGGGTGTGAAAGCGGTCATCGCCGAAAGTTTTGAGCGCATCCATCGTAGCAATTTGGTGATGATGGGGGTGTTGCCGTTGGTATTCAAAGCAGGCGAAAGCTGGCAATCGCTCGGATTAACCGGTCACGAAACATTCGATATTGTTGGGCTAGATGATAACATCCAACCCAAACAAGAACTGACTGTTCGCGCCGTTGATCAAGGTGGAAATGTCCGTACATTCAAAGTGATTGCCCGCCTAGATACCCCAATTGAGGTGGAATATTATCGCAATGGTGGCATTTTACAAACCGTGCTACGCGGTTTTATGAAACAATAAATCATGAATTGTGGTAAGGGTGCGATTAATTGCGCCCTTACCGCATTGCATCCCCCTAAAATCCATGTTATAGTGATGACCATCGTATCTGATTTTGCGATATTCGTCTCATTTACCAACATAAAAAGAACATCATGAACATCACAGACATCCCGATAATCCCACTCGCTACCATACCAACCGATGGGGTGATTTCGGGTTCAGTACAAAATCTGCTCTTATACATCTTCTCTGCCATCAGCCTATCCTTTCTGTGTTCGCTCCTCGAAGCGGCATTGCTTTCGACACCCCAATCCTTCATCGAGACACAAGCACAAACAGGCAACCGCGCCGCCAAATTGATGCACGAACATAAACAAAACATCGAGGGTCCCATCACCAGCATCCTGACATTGAACACCTTCGCCCATACCTTTGGCGCGGCGGGTGCGGGTGCCGAGGCGGTTGGTGTGTTCGGTAATCAATGGGCATCGGTCATCACGATCATCTTAACACTGATGATCCTCATCTTCAGCGAAATCATCCCCAAAACAGTCGGTGCGATGTATTGGAGGCAGTTATTCGCCTTCACCGCCTATACCGTCAAAATTCTGGTGACGGTCTTACATCCTGCTGTATGGGCGTTCAATTATCTGACGCGCATCATCGCACCAGAAAATAATAATCCCACCATCACCCGCAAAGAACTGGAGATGATGGCACAAATCAGCGCCACTGAAGGCTCTTTGGATAAAAACGAAAGTCGCATCGTCAGCAATTTATTTCGCCTGAATACAGTCAAAGTATGGGACATCATGACCCCGCGCACGGTGATGTTGGCATTTCCACGCGACCAAACAGTCGGTCAGATTTTAGATGGTGGACACCGTTCTATGCCCTATTCGCGCATCCCTATTTATAACGAAACCAGTGATAACATCACAGGATTTGTGTTACGGCACGATATTTTCCGCGCCGCCGCCAACGATGAACACGATACCCCTCTGTATAAATTGGAGCGCCCCATCCACTTTGTGCCAGAGACGATGACCATCACCAAAGTCTTAGAAGAATTTGTCTCGCGCCAAGAGCATATCTTTATTGTGTTTGATGAATATGGAGGAACAGCAGGGCTTATCACGATGGAAGATGCGCTGGAATCGTTATTGGGCATTGAAATCACCGATGAATCGGATATTGTGGCAGATTTACGCCAATTGGCACAACAACGCTACGAGCGCCAACAAGCGGTTATTCAGACGACGAAAGTCGTGCCTGCCAGCACGACCATCACCGCCAAAGATGACACTGCACCCGATTCATCATCTGATATGCAATCGACATCAGAATAATCGCATCTTATTCACCCTTAAATACGGGTGGACGTTTTTCGATGAATGCCGTCACGCCTTCGACAAAATCGTGCGTTTTGAATGTCGCCCCTTGCAACAGCGCCTCATAATCGAGCGCATCTGCCAATGGACGTTCATAGGCACGATAAATCGCCCGTTTGGTCAGACCAATGGCTTTGGTGGGCATGGTGGCTAATTTTTGTGCGAGCGCCATTGCTTCGGGCATGAGGGCATCATGCGCCACCACTTTATTGACAATGCCCAATGACAACGCATCGGCAGAAGAGACCCGATTTTTGGCATCTGCCAATAATGCCAATTCCAATGCCTTGCCCACCCCGACTAATTGTTGTAAGAAATAGGTCAAGCCACCATCTGGCACTAAGCCGATGTTGGCAAAAGCGGCAAAGACAAAACTGGCATTCTCTGAGGCGAGGCGATAATCGCACATCAGCGCGATACTCGCGCCAGCGCCCGCCGCCACACCATTAATGGCACAGACTATCGGCTTTTCGAGACCCCGCATGAGTTGTGCGAGGGTGTTCAATCCATTGCGAAGCGCCGATGTAATATCCACTGTCGTCAACGCGCCGTGTAACTCGATTAGATCTGCCCCACTGCTAAATCCTTTGCCGTTGCCCGTGAGCAACACCGCACGGACAGATTTATCTTTTCCCGCTTCGCGTATTGCTCCCTTTAGATCATCTAATGTACCTAAGCTGAGCGAATTATAGGTATCTGGGCGGTTGAGGGTGATGATGGCGACACCATTTTGCACATCATATAAAATATTTTCGTAAGGCATTATTTTTGCTCCTAATAGATGATATAAATCACAATTTTTATACCTTGATTGCTTGCTAATTATGGCAAGATGCTTTGAGCATCTTGCGCTAATCGCCATAAAGCACACTAAAGGCGCTATAGGTGGTGGTGCGCCCACGCCACAAAATCAGGCAAAATTAGCCCCTTCAGTGGGCTTTTAGAATAAAAATAGTCATCGGCTTTGAGCCGATGGCGGATAAGATGATGACACAAAGGCATAAATGTTTCATGCCCCTGTGTATCTTTGTATTTTAGCCACCAGACTCTTCTAGCGCATCCAACACAGCTTGTGGCAATAACACATTATTCAGGTTATGAATTATGCCGTTGGTCGCCTCTAAATCAGCCACCGTGATTCGCACCACTTCATTTAGCACAAGGCGATTGTTGCCATCTACCGCCACACGGATAGATTCAACAAATGTGCCATTATCAAAAACGGTCACCAGCAACTCTTCTTCATCGACCAACTGGCGCAAATCATCGGAGGTGACAACCCCTTCGATGATGTGATACAACACAATTTGTTCGAGCAATTCAGGCATTTCGAGCGCCTCATCTAAGGTGATGCCCAGCGAAAAGAAGAGGTTATCAAATGCCGAATTGGTGGGTGCTAATAATGTGTATTCGGTTTCTTCATCATTGAGCATATCGATGATGTCTGGATTGGCAACGGAGATGATCTCGACCAATGTGGTATACAACGGATCAGATGCCAAACGTCCCGCAATGGTGTTGCCACTGGGGAACGGGTTGGCACGCGGGGTGACAGCAGGGGTACGGGTAGGACGTGGTGTGGTGACGGTGACCCCGCTCAGGGCTTCGAGGCGCGTTTCCATACCATACGGAAAAATCATATCGGCGGCGGTATGTAAAATGCCGTTGGATGCCGATACATCAAACGGAGATGCCACCCGTGAGATGCCATTCAAGCGAATAGTGCCATTCTCGACCACAATTAACACCCCAGTGCGTTCTAATAATGTACGGATGATGCGCCCATTTTGGGCGGTGAGTGTTGCTGATGTCTGTATGCCGTCCAGCGTGTGATAGAGCAACAATTCGGTGAGCAGTTGTGTATCGGCAAACAAAGCATCGAGCGAATATCCGAATAACGATGCCAAATTCAAAAAGGCTTGATTGGTCGGCGCGAAAATCGTGGTTGCGCCAGGGCTGGATAAGCGTTCTGCGACAACGGGGTCGGCAAGCGCAATGGCATCGGCAAGGGTTGAATAGCGCGTATTTTGGTTGATAATATCCAACAATGTCGGTGCTTGTTGGGCGGCGATGGGAGTGGCAATGGTCAACAACAAGAGTATCGCCAACACAGAAATTAAATAACGGCGCATAATAGCCTCCTCAATAACATACCTAAAAATCGTTTAGCAGTATATCACACATCGGCATATTCATCATATGCTAACGTGTGATTGGGCAGATTGTTATGTAATGGTTATATAGTCATGCTACAGTGCATCTAAAATTAAAATGGTGAGGGCTATTGCGATGAGTGTGGATTTATATTGGGATAATGACGAGCAAACCATCATCTTATGCGAGTTTTCTAAAGGATGGACATGGGAAGCCCTGTTTGGCGCATTGAATACGGTCAAGTCCATCACCGAAAGTCGGTCAGATACCGTTGGGGCGATTGTGGATATGTCGCGTGGGTTAGGCGTGCCGAATGGGTCGTTATTTAGCATCGAAACACGCGATAAAGCCAAGCAAATGCTCCAGATGAGCGCCAACGGCAAGGGACCCATCGCCATTGTTGGGGCGAATGGGGTGATTAAATTGGTCTCGAAAGCCTTCGCTTTAGTGGATCGAAATGCGCTCAATGATGTGTATTTTGTGGATAGCATCGATGAAGCCCGTCAGGTGTTATCTAAACGCTTGCGCGTACCTATTGGGGCGTAAATCATGGTTGTGTATCGTTC
>PGTJ01000057.1 GCA_002794515.1 Phototrophicales bacterium | reverse complement strand
CAAGATAGAGTGTATAACATTTGTGCATTTATACTTCCGTCTGATAGGTGCTATTATTAGGTTAGATAGGCATAAAGTGTAGCATAATTTAGGATGCAAAATGAGATACAATCGTCCCAGATTGCTCACCCCACCGCGTGAAGAAGAGGAAGTTTATCCGTATCGGCGAGCGTGGGGGAGCATTATCCGTGAAATTGGCATACTGACGGTGATGAGCGCTGTATTTTATGCGATTGGTTGGGTGGGCATCACCATCCCAGAGCGCATTCACGCGCCGATGAATTACATATTACCATTTGTGCCTGTGGGGTTATGGTTTTATTTTTCGGCATGGCGCGAGAGTCGTGTATTAGAACCACGTCGTCAATTATTGGCGGTGATGCTGGTATCGGGGTTGGTCGCCAACGGGTTGGGCGTGCCATTCATCAATGCCTTGAATCCGACTGAATGGTTGGCATCAGCATCATCATTTGAGCGCATTTTTGGGTATATGCTCACCGTGGGTCTGGTGCAACAGGGCTTGGTGTATATGGTCTTGCGTGTGATATTATGGCAAGACGGTTTTCGCAATCGTTGGGATACTTTGGCATACGCCAGCGCCGCGGCGGTTGGATATGCCACCGTCACCAATTTACACCTCATCACGGCGGGTGTCATCTCGCCTGATGTGTTAGCGTTGCGTATTTATACCAATGTGGTCATCCACTATGCTTCGTGTGTGATTTTGGCATATGGCTTATCGGAATTGCGCTTTAATCCCAAAGTGTTCTTCATCATGCCGATGGCGATGTTGGTCAGCGCATTGGTGACTGGGGCAATCATCAGCATCCGCGCTACCCTGACCAATAGCGGGTTTGTGCTGGGGGTTGGTGGCACACGTCCATTATTTGGATTTGCCTTTAGTCTGGGTGTGGTGGTGGTCGTCTTTTTGTTGACGGCATTCTTCTTCAATCATGCAGAACGCCGTGAACGCGAAGCCAGTGAGGGAAATTAGCCGATGGGTTTGGTCGAAATTACAGGACGGGAGCAAGTCCTCATCCGCCAACAACGCTTAGGGCATTTTCTGACGCTGTTGGTCATCGTGTTGGGATTGCTCTATTCGTTCAATTTGCGCGTGAGTGTGGCGAACGCCACCGTGCCTTATACCGATTTGCGGGCGGGGATTAGTGTGCGCTATCCTGCCAACTGGTTGCTCGATACATCGGGCGATTATGTGTTCCGTGTGCGCGATATGTCGCGCACGGGCTTCAAGACCACACTACAAGTGACTTTGCGCCCGATTAGTCCCGATATGACGGAACGCAATGTCCTCGATTCGCTCAATATCACCCGCCCGATTACCCTCTCGACATATGATATTCAATCGGTACAACGGGTGTTGCTCATCGCTGATACCACCGCCATCCAGATGCGTTATACCTATGTCGATACCGAGACCAATCCATTTTTAGAGAGTTTTCCGATTGTGGTGGCGGGCGAAGACATCCTCACCCTTAGTGGTGGTCAGGCAGTGATTATCACCTTTCGGACGGATGCCCGCACATTCGACCAAGATTATCCCATCTTTTTACAATTTTTGCGGACATTGGAGTTTTAGCCAATATGATGCAATGGAATGCTGTCCGATATGCGCTTGTCAATTGGACGAAATTAGCCTTTTTAGCGGGCTTGCCGAGTCGAATCGTTAGGGGCTTTGCACCTCTGGCGAAATTGGCGATGCTGATGCTGTTATTTTGGATGACAAGTATCATCATACCCGCACATGCTCAAACCACATCCACACTCGATTTAGACCGTATCCGTCGGTCAACGGTGTTCATTATGCAAACACGCACGGTTGGTGGTGTGCCGATTATCACCTGTGTCGGCACTGGCACATTAATCGACCGGTCTGGATTAATCGTCGCCAATGCCCATAACACCCTGACCAATAGTGCTTGTAATGGCGATACAGTCGTGATTTCGCTCAGCATTCTGCCCAACGAACCACCTGTACCATCGTATTATGCAGAAGTGGCAGAAGCCAATGTGGGTCAAGATCTGGCTTTGTTGCGAATCACCCGCGAATTGAGCGGGCGGGTGGTCAATGCCAATGCACTCTCCTTGCCATTTGTCGAATTGGGCGATTCATCTACCGTCAATTTAGACCAAACCATCACTGTTGTCGGCTATCCAGATGTCGGCAATAGCTCGGTCGAGGTATTGCGTGGCACAATCAGCAGTTTTATCGCCGAGCCAATCGGCGGGACGCGCTCATGGATGAAGACCGACACCCCCATCCCTGGCACGATGACGGGTGGCGGGGTATATAACCAGCAGGGGCAACTCATCGGCGTGCCAACGACCGTGCCTGTGCGTCCATTAAATCCTGATGACACCTGCTTAATCCTTGCCGATACCAATACTGATGGATTGATCAATAATCGGGATACATGTGTGCCGATTGGTGGGTTTATCAACACCATTCGTCCATCGAATTTTGTGCGTCCATTGCAACGTAGTGCCAGTTTGGGCATTCGCCTAGAACGCATCACCCAACCGATTGTACAATTAGAGAGCGTTGGCGAACCGAGCGTATCGCGCCTCTTTATTTCGCCATCCGAAATTGACGGGATGCCGACCACAGTTGCCCCCAGTATGCCTATCGGCACAGATAGCTTGTATCTGTTTTTTGATTATCGCAATATGACCCCAGATACCATCTACGAATTGCGTGTGACGATTAACGACCGCCCCAGCCCCGCATTCAGCCTCGCGCCTGTTCGATGGAGTGGGGGACGGAATGGCATGTGGTATATCGGCAGTCGTGGACAGGTGTATCCCAATGGTATTTATCGCTTTACGTTATATATCAATGGCTTAGCCAGTGGCACACGCGAGATTATCATCGGCACACCACAACAAAACACACCCACCATGAGCAATATCGCCTTTGGCATCGAAGATGGCGAAAATTTATATGGGCGTAATAATATTTTGCCAACGGGCATTGTCGTCAATGCGCGGTTTATCTATCGCAATATCCCCGATGGCACACCGTGGACCGAAATTTGGTATTATGGCGATAATGTCATCCGTAGAAATGATGATGTTTGGGTGAATGATAACCGCGATACGCGAATCATCCGCGCCGAAGCCCCTGGTGGCACACCTCTACCCTCTGGACGGTATCGACTGGAATTATATTTAGATGGATTATTAGCCGCCACATCTGATTTTGTGGTGGCAGGCGCACGAGAAGGGGCATTCCCCCGTGTATTTAGCAATGTGCGTTTCACCTCTGCCGATTCGTTGCAAGTGGCGGTGGGTAACCCGCCTGTGCGGACATTTTCTACAACGACACGTCAAATTTTCGGCTTGTTCGATTGGGAATTTATTGCCCCTGGCACGTTGTGGCGCATGGTGTGGTCGGTGGATAATGTCGCCTTTTATGACCAAACCCTCCCGTGGGATAATATCGAAACAGGGCAAAACTTTGCGATGTTGCTTCGGAGCAATGATCGCATCCCCGATGGCACCTATCGCCTGCAGTTATTCATTGGACCTGCTTTGCTCGCCACATTCGAGGCGCAAGTGGGCATCGGTCAGTTGCCGATTGACCCCTTCGACCAAGTAACAGGTGTGCAGATGAACGGCGTGGTATTGGATGCCGAAACACGAGTCGGCATCCCCAATGTGAGTGTGATTATCATCAGCGAAGAATTTTCGGTGAGCGACTTCTCATGGCTACAATCACAAATTTATACGCTCACCGTCACCGACCGCAATGGACGCTTTCAGCTAGAGCGCCCATTGTTATTTGGATTGCCCTATAGCGTGATTGTCGTGGCAGATGGCTATCTGACTGTCAGCGCCGATGGTGTGGAAGTCGATGCCGATACCCCCAATCCGCTCGAAGTGGTCATCGTCATGACGAAGGATTAACCAAATATGACCGAAAAAATTCGACTGGATGTCTTACTCCATCAACGGGGTCTTATTGAGAGCAGAGAAAAAGCCCGCGCCGTCATCATGGCGGGCGAGGTGACTGTCAACGGTGTTCTGATTGATAAGCCAGGGACGAAAATCAACGAATCCGATGACATCGTCCTCAAATCGAAACCGCGTTATGTCAGTCGGGGAGGGGAGAAGCTCGAAGGCGCATTGCGCGATTTCGCCTATGACCCCACTGGGCGTATTTGTGCCGATGTCGGCGCAAGCACGGGCGGGTTCACCGATTGCCTCCTGCAACATGGCGCACAGAAGGTGTATGCCATCGATGTCGGATATGGCATATTAGATCATCGCATCCGCACCGACCCGCGGGTGGTGGTGATAGAACGCACCAATGCGCGGTATTTGCACCAATTGCCCGAACCAGTCAATCTGGTGGTGATTGATGCCTCGTTTATCTCGCTCAAGTTATTATTGCCGACCATCAAAAATTGGCTCGCCCCACAAGCCGACCTGATTATGCTCATCAAACCGCAATTCGAGGCGGGCAAAAAAGATGTCGGCAAAGGTGGCGTGGTCAAAAATCCCGATGTCCATGAGCGCGTGGTGCGCGAAGTACTCGATTTTGCCATATCGCTCGGATTTATCCAACGGGGATTAACCACATCGCCCATCAAGGGACCCGCGGGCAATATCGAATTTTTGGGGTGGGTGAGTTGCTTGTCAGAATAACTGTTTGTGATTAGAATATTCGTTTAGATTGAATTGACTATAAAGGTGTTTTTGTGATGTCTTATTTAGAACGTGCTATTCAAGACGGACATGCCGTTTTTATTGGTGATGGCAAGCAACGTAAAATTAAATATGTTGCCATGAATCATACTGAAAAATATACCGACCCAGAAGAACAAGTGCGTGCCGAGTTTTGGGCAGAACTGATTTATCGTTATGGTTACGAGCCACATCGTATCGGCATTGAGATCCGTATCCCAGACCGCGTGCCGACCGATATTGCCGATTTGGTGATCTTTCGGGATGACGAACTTAAAAAGCCATATGCTGTGATTGAATGCAAAAAAGAGGGCATCACCGATAGCGAATTTTATCAAGCCATTGAGCAAGGTGTTGGCAATAAAATGGATGCCGAATATGTGATGGTGGTCGCTGGCACAACCCGTCGTGCTTTTTATTTTTCTAAAGACACCGGTATTTTGGAGCGTAATCGCAATATCATCGCCGATATTCCACCGCAATATGGCAAGGTGCCTGAATTTAAGTATCACAAAGAGGGCAGGCTCGATATTGCCCCGGTCACCCAAGATGTATTGACCTCGACCATCCGAAAGGCGCATCAAAGTTTATGGGGGGCGGGTAAATTTTCGCCACCTCAAGCCTTTAGCGAATTATGCAAGATTATCTTCATCAAAATTAGCGATGAGAAAGCCAAACGCAAAGTGGGTGAACCGTATCAATTTCAGATTAAAACACACGAAACCAACCAGCAATTGGCTTCGCGCATCCATCATTTATATGAACAACAGCGCCAACGTGACCCGAATGTCTTTACAGAGGGCATTCGTGCCGATGATGAGACACTCGCCCAAGTGGTTGCCCACTTAGAGGGCTTAAATTTGAATAAAACAGACCTCGACACCAAAGGTGTAGCATTTGAGCAATTCATGGATGGATTTTTTAAGGGGAGTTTTGGGCAATATTTCACCCCGCGAGAGATCATCCAATTCATCATCGACATCATGCGCCCCACCAATGAACATAAAATTATTGACCCCGCATGTGGCAGTGGTGGCTTTTTGCTTCATGCGCTCGATGCCGTTCGGCGCGAAGCCGATGAGTATTATAGCGATCATAACAGCCGTGATCATTTTGAGCATTGGCATACATTCGCCTTGAATAAATTGTATGGCATCGAAATTAATGATGACATTGCCCGTGTCGCCAAGATGAACATGATTATTCATGATGATGGACACACCAATGTCATCCGCGCCGATGCCCTCGAACATCAAGATACCCTGATTCGGGAGAGCCAAAATCATAATTTTGCCAATTACACCTTTGATATGGTACTCACCAACCCCCCATTTGGTGGCGAACCCGTCAATTTGGTATCTCGTAAGCATTTGGTCGATGATTATGATATGGCAGAACACATCGACCGCCATGGCAAAAAGAAACCCCGTAAAAACCAAAAACCCGAAATTTTATTCATCGAACGCATTTGGCACTTCCTCAAACCCGGTACAGGCGAGGCGGCGATTATTTTGCCCGATGGCATCTTGAGCAACGCCAGCAACCAATATGTGCGCGATTGGATGATTGACCATTTTCAGATTAAAGCCGTTGTCAGCTTGCCTCAATATGCCTTTGCCTATTTTGGGGCAGGGGTCAAAGCCAGCATCCTCTTTTTACGCAAACGTGCCGAGACAGAACAACCCAGTCCTGATGAGCCGATTTTTATGGCGAGTCCAAGTCATATCGGTTACGATGCCACTGGACGCAAGACCAAACAGAATGATTTTCATGAAATTGCAAACTTATATCGGCAATTTGAGAAAGACCACGAGCCTTTTTTTCAGGTAGCCCTGTCGAGGCAATAACCGTTTTCGCGGTTCGGCAGGGCAATATCAAAAAGCGTTGGGATGTGGATTATCAACGTTACAGCCTATTACAAGAACAATTTGTTACGCGCTATCAAAAAGATTTGGTTAGAAATATCGTCCTCCGATTAGATACGGGATTTGCGGCGGGTGGCGATGACCAAGCGTTTGATTCCATAACAGGTATTCCGCATATCAGACCATTAAATTTGACATCAGATGAAGCGTTAACTATTGAAGATACAAAATATGTACCCACAGATAGACCAAAAACAACTGATTATATTCAGAAAGGTGAGGTTTTATTTAATAATACCAATTCCTCAATTTGGGTTGGCAAATCGGTTGTTTTCACTGAGGATTATCGCGCATGTTGTTCTAATCATATAACACGTCTGACAATTGATTTAGAAAAAGCGGTGCCACAATATATTGCCGATGTATTCAATTTATTGCGCCGTAAACGGTTATTTGAATTTTATTGTGTCAATTTTAATAATCAAGCAGGTATCAACACTGAAATGCTGGGTGAATTACCTATTCCACTTCCTCCGCTCAATATCCAACGCGCTCTCGTTGCCGATTTAGACCACGCCCGCACCACGCGCAAGGCGAAATTAGCAGAAGCCAATGCGTTGCTCACGGAGATGGATGCGGTGGTCATGCGCGAATTGGGCATAACTGTGTCGTCATATGAACCCACATTGGCTTTTGGTGTGCGCTTAGGCGATGCGCTAAAACGATTGGATGTGCATTATCATCAGCCACAGTATACCCAATATAGCAGAAGATTGGATGCTCTAACCATTCCAAAACTTAAAATATCACAACTATCTCCTCAAATTATTGGTGGTGCAACACCTGAGCGGGATAACCATAATCTGTATACAACCGAAGGAATAAAGTTATTGCGAATTATGAATGTAGCGCCCTATGAAATTGATTTGACAGATGTCAAGTATATCACTGAAGATGTCCATAATCGTTTATTGGCACGTTCACAGTTGCGCGTAGGCGATATTTTGATGACAATTACTGGGCGTGTAGGGACATGTGCCGTTGTCACAGAAGATGTATTGCCCGCGAATATCAATCAACATCTTGTGATTTTGCGAATAGACACGCGCTTGTGTTTAACAGATTATTTTGTGGCATATATGAATAGTGAGATGGGCAGGGCTTTGTCTAATCGTCCAACGACTGGTGGGACAAGAATTGCTTTAGATTATCAAGCGATTGGAAATTTAGAAATCCCCATCCCACCATTAGATATTCAACAACAGCTCATCACCGAATTGCACACGCGCAGAGAACGCGCCCGTCAATTGCGCCAAGAGGCAGATAAAATTTGGCAAGAGGCACAGGCACGCTTTGAGCAAGCCTTAATCGGATAATTTCCAAACCCCTCGAAAAAAGAGGGGTTTGTGTTGGAATGGTCACATCACACGACGACAGCCCCACACATTTCTGCTATAATCAGGATAATTCTATCCCAAGTTATATGAGAAAGTTGGCGTTGTAACACAGATGAATCAGGCACATATCCGAAATTTTTGTATTATCGCCCATGTCGATCATGGCAAAAGCACCCTTGCCGATCGCCTTTTGCAACTCACGCAGACCGTGCAAGAACGCGACATGCAGGCGCAATTACTCGATAGCATGGATTTAGAACGCGAGCGTGGTGTCACCATCAAAGCCTCTGCTGTGCGGATGCAATATCAACATAATGGCGAAGATTACATCATCAACCTGATAGACACCCCAGGTCATGTCGATTTCACCTATGAGGTGAGTCGGGCGCTTCAAGCGTGCGAGGGCGCGATTTTGGTGGTGGATGCCAGTCAGGGAATCGAGGCGCAAACGCTGACCAATGTGTATCTGGCGTTGGAGCAAAATCTCGAAATTATCCCCGTCATCAACAAAATCGATTTGCCCTCTGCCCGTCCCGATGATATTGCCCAAGAGGTCGAAGATTTGCTCGGATTTCCTGCCGAAGACATGCTCCGCATCTCGGCAAAAAATGGTATCGGTGTCGAGGATGTCCTCAAGACGGTGATTGAGCAAGTTCCGCCACCCAAAGGCGACCCACAAAAACCGCTCCGTGCATTGGTGTTTGATAGCCATTACGATGCTTATAAAGGGGTGATTGCCTATGTGCGCGTGGTGGATGGTGGGGTGAACAAAGGCGATTTGCTCAAAATGATGGCGAATAGCACCAAATTTGAGCCTGTCGAAATCGGCATTTTTACGCCCGCCATGACCCCGACCACCGCCCTGAATGCAGGCGAGACGGGGTATATCGCCACAGGGCTAAAGACGGTGCGTGAATGTCGTGTGGGCGATACCATCACCCTATTCAATACACCCGCAGAGACACCCCTCCCAGGTTATGAACAGGTCAAGCCGATGGTGTTCGCGGGGATTTATCCGACCGACAACGATGCCTATGGCGAACTCAAAGATGCGCTCGAAAAATTGCAACTCAACGATGCCTCGTTGGTGTTTGAACCCGAAAATTCACAGGCGCTCAATTTTGGCTTCCGTGTTGGATTTTTGGGCTTGTTTCATATGGAAATCATCCAAGAACGCCTAGAACGAGAATATGATCTCGATATTCTGGTCACAGCACCCAGCGTGGAATACGAAGTCGTCAAACGGAATGGGGAGATTATCCGCATCGATAGCCCTGCCGAATTGCCCGATGAGAGTACCATCGAAGAAATTCGTGAGCCGTGGATGGACATCCAAATTTATACCCCACAAGATTATATTGGGGCGATTATGGATCTGACCCTTAAAAAGCGAGGGGTATATGTTACATCGGAATATCTGGATGCTAAACGGGTCATTTTGCATTTTGAAATGCCCCTTTCGGAGTTGATTGTCGATTATTATGACAAGCTGAAAAGTGTATCACGCGGATATGCCAGCTTGGATTATAATTTCAAAGAATATCGTGCCGATAAATTGGTCAAGATGGATGTATTGGTCAATGGCGAACCCTTAGATGCGCTTTCGATTATCGTTCACCGAGATCAGGCGTATCAAAAAGGGCAACGGCTCGTGACCAAGCTGAAAGACCTCATCCCACGTCAGATGTTTGTCATCCCCATTCAAGCGGCGGTGGGCAGTAAAATCATCTCTCGCGCCAATATCAGCGCTGTGCGTAAAGATGTGTTGGCGAAATGTTATGGGGGTGATATTACCCGTAAAAAGAAATTGCTCGAAAAGCAAAAGAAGGGTAAAAAGCGCATGAAGATGGTCGGCTCGGTCGAAGTGCCACAAGAGGCGTTCATGTCGCTACTCAGTTTGGATGAAGATTAGGTGCGTGTGGCATAAAAACGATAAAGGCTCATCATGTGAGATAGACGTGCCATGGAAAAAAGCCATAATTACATTCGCAGAAATGCTATTTTAGAAACATATCAGATCATTTATGCGCCGTGATGATGCCCCATACGATAGATACAAAAAGGCGTAGTCTGTTGATCAGATTACGCCTTTTTATTGTTATACATGACGAGTTACAGGGGCAACCCATTGAACACAATCACATTAATCGGGCCAAATTTTGGAGTCGGCAAAGTGGTCGAGGATAGTCATGAAGATGAGGGCGATGGGGAATGCCGTCCAAAAGAAATATTGCCAACCATATACTTCGGGGCTAACAGGACCCGCATACTGATTGGGGTTTACCGCAGGGAGGAAGAAATATAAAATCGCTAATGTCACCAAAATGCTCAATATAATCGAAATTGCCCACACCACAATACGGCGTATGGTTAATTCACTCATGAAAAATCTCCATTTATCCGACACTTTGTTAAAATCATCACGATACTATTGTAACGTGAAACTCCCGTAATGTGCAAGGTTGCCATTTTGTGTTATCATTCTCTAAAATTCGTGTGCAGTTTTCGTTAAAGGGCGGAATTGGTAGGAGTAATAACGTGCCAGACTTATTTTATAAAGCAAAGATGTTCACCGAAGCAAAAGATGCGATGGAAGTGGGGATTTATCCCTATTTTCGTGCTTTGAGTGATACCGAAGGGACAATAGCCCACTTTGAAGGCAAAGAAGTGGTGATGATTGGGTCGAATAATTATCTGGGTCTGACGACCGACCCGCGTGTGCGCGAAGCGGCGGCAGAAGGAATTCGGCGTTTTGGGACGAGTGTCACAGGGTCGCGTTTTTTGAATGGGACGCTGGAATTGCACCTCGAACTCGATCGCCGTTTGGCAAAATTTGTCGGTAAAGAGGCGGCGCTGGTCTTCTCTACGGGGTATCAGACCAATTTGGGCGTGATTTCGGCATTGGTCGGCAAAGGTGATTATGTCATCATCGATAAAGATGCCCATGCCTGTATTGTGGATGGTTGTCGTTTATCGTTTGGCGAGATGAAGCGTTTCCGTCATGATGATATGGCAAATCTCGAAAAAATCCTCGCCGAATTGCCCGAAGATGCTGGCAAATTGGTGGTGGTTGATGGTGTATAT
>PGTJ01000244.1 GCA_002794515.1 Phototrophicales bacterium | reverse complement strand
GATCCATATCTTTAATCATGACTTTGTTCATAGAGAATGGATAGAAGCGCACACGACAGGCTTCGCGAGGTTGAATTTGTTGGCTAGGGTTGCTCACATTATTTGGCACAAATGACCGCACTTGATAATAGCGGTTACGGAATTCATCGAAACCCGTACGTGGTGAATTAGGAGCAGGATATGCACCTAACGGGTTCAGGGACGGGTCTGTGGTTTTATCTGCTGCCGAAGCCGTGCCACCAATCGGTTGCCCAATATCTAAATAATACAAACGGCGATTAACCTCGACTTGTGGTACACCAAGCAGATATGCTCCCCAAAACCAGTTATCGAGCCATGTCTCGTAGGTATCGGCATAAGTATTGACCACATTACCATTGGCGCGATTAGGTGGCGGTGTATAAGGATAAGTGGTCGTGACAGGTGGTCGTGCTTCATTTTGCCATGGCGCACGAGTATCTACGGTTGGGTATCCAAAACCGGTCCATGACGGAAGTACGCCATCTCGAATCATCTGTCCAGCAACGGTGACATTATCAGCGAACAGCCGCCTACCTTGATTTTCAATGAGCGGTGGCAAATAGGCGACCGCCATATGAACGGCTTCCCAATCTTTAATGGTCGTATCGAACAACATCGTTTCAGACACGTCCATGATGATAACGACATCTAACACAGCCGTTTCAGAGACGGCACTGGCTTGCAATAGGACATTTTGCCAACCAAATAAGCGCAGGAACACGGTTGGTGACTCAATTTGTGCCGTGACGCGCACCAACTTGCGTTGGTCAGCGGTACAAATTTCGGGGTCATCTGTCCAATCGGGCGGGACAAATTCTTGCAAGGCTTCAGTATAGGCACGGACAGCCTGTTCCGTATCATTCAAATTGGCTGATATCTCGACATCGGTCCCATAAGTACTATAGGTGTTCAAGGCATTATTCGCCGCCATTTGCAAAGCGACCAGCTCTGGCGTGGGCGTATAAGATGCAGATGTTTGTACCGCATTCATATATGCACGCGCGTCACTAACATACTGATCTCGCAAGCCACTCAAACCGAATGTACCACCCGAAATGGCGCTGGCGAGGGAATTATATGAGGCACGATAAGCATTAAACGAATTAATGACATCGGCGGGTGCATTTTGTAGACCGGGCGTATTGGGGTCGTTGTCTGGACGTGGTTGATTTTGACACGCCTCGACCCATACAGTGCGTGGATTTATGCCGTGCATTTCAATATAACTGCGCGCAGTCATATTGACGGTGGCGATAGATCGATCTTGGCGCATTTGCCCTGCGGCGGCAATAGCGGCGGCATCTACGGCACGACGCAAAGTCGCATAGCGCACGAATAACAACGAAATATCGGTGGTGATGCCTACAAACCCAAGCAAGGCTATCATCCCTAGTGCTAAGACAACAATCGATTGTCCTTTATATTGTTTTCTGAATAATCGATTCATGAATCGTTTCATGATACAGAATTCCTTTTACTAAGGTGCAACTTGCAAGAAGTCACTAACATCTTTATTAAACCTCAAATTCGGCACGGCAGACGGCGCAGGAAATGCCGACCACACATAGATAGTCGTGCGTTCATTGCCCAAGAAATTGTAAATCGGCGAGAATACAGGAATATCGAGCAACAAACGATGTTGCCAGAACACCTCGACTAATACAATGCCTTGGTCTGCCATAAAACGGCGTACATCATCGTTGGCACATCCACCTGCACCATCATCGACACAAGCAAAATCGGGGTCAGAAGTGCGAGCATCAGCGATTTCGGCAGGTGTGAGCAAAAACCGATTGTTCTTGAGGAGTTGTTGAATATCGTTCACAGAGAACTCAGAACCGAAGCACAAACTCTCATAGGTTGTCCCACTCTGTGTAATTTGGCGTTGTACACGATGATACCCCGTGTACGCAAAGCCACGCACAATCTCAGGATAAGTATATGGGTCAAACGCAGGAACAGCCCCAGGCGAGACCCAAATACCATCGCGCAGTATAGCTAATTCGAGTGGATATTGACCAACAGGGACACTCGTTCCACCCTCATCACGATACACTTCGACAACATCAACCCCGCCAAGACCAGCATTTGTGCCAGACATGTAACTGCTATATTGATTCCCCAACAAACTGATGTAATAAGTCAACAAAAATTGATTTTCGTTGGGCAATAAGGCGCTGTTGGGCAAGAAATAATTGGTTGCAGGAGTTGTTGCCTGATTACGATTTGGACGATAAAAATCGAATGGATCACGTTCAACCGTGATGAGCGCTTTGCTACTGGGATTCGCTTGGTCGACCCACATGTTACATTCGTTGGCTTTGGTCGGATACCGCCCCACCACCACAGGGATGTAACCATCTTCATATTCACCATCAATGAAGTTGTTGAACAAACGCAATTCATCACCCCCAACGGTTGGTGTGGCATTGTTGATGATCTTGACCGAAAAGACCGATATAACAATGTCGTCTGTGCGATTTTCCACAGGAATAGACGGACCAACCCGCATCTGTAACGGAGAAAGAGATGCCAACATCTGACACAACACCAAATTATAAAATCCCGTAAAGTTATCGGGGCGGCTACGATCGCCCAATGCCCCACAATCACGCACATTCACACGGAGATTTTGGATATTGGTGCGGTTATACCCACCATATTTTGGTGGTTCTGGTGGACCAGAAAGGTACTCATTCCAGCGCGGATCAAAACTTTCACCAGGGGGCAAACTCGCCCATTCATTCCAGACCAACGGGCTGTTATCGCCGGCTAATACCGCACCACGCCGTGCGCCCACACGCGATACTTCGAGCAAGGTGAGATAATTGCGAGCAAACCAACCAATCTCAACCAACCCGACCAATAAAATAATCAGCAATGGGGTTATCATGGTCATCTCTAACACACTTTGCCCCGCTTGGCGTTTGATCTTTTTGCCACGCGGTTGGGGTGTGCCATCCAAAATTTTGATTACTGTTTTCAATAATTTACGCATGATGCCACCTAATCTATATCACTAAGGCAGGAATAATCCTTCTGCGTCACTCTAAATAATACCATACCCGTGCGCTCTATCAATAAAGGCAAGGGCAAAAAATTGATAGGGTTTTGTACAAGGTTTTTTGTATCCCTTTGACAATTGACGCTACTTAGCCCTGCGGTACTATTATAAGCACCAATTTTTGTTTATCAGAGTGAAAGTGACACACATGCCCAAACGGACAGATTTACAAACCATCATGATTATCGGCTCTGGACCCATCGTCATCGGTCAAGCCAGCGAATTCGATTATAGTGGCGTACAAGCCTGTAAAGCCCTGCGGAGTTTGGGGTATCGGGTGGTATTGGTGAATAGCAACCCCGCCACCATCATGACCGACCCCGAATTTGCCGATGCGACTTATATCGAACCGCTCACACCCGAAATCTGTGAACGCATTATCGAAGTCGAGCGTCCCGATGCCCTGCTCCCCACCGTTGGCGGACAGACCGCGCTGAATTTGGCACTGGCGCTCCAAGCACGAGGGACACTCGAAAAATACCATGTCGAACTCATCGGGGCATCTATGAACAGCATCCAATTAGCCGAAGATCGCCAATTGTTCAAAGATGCCATGACCGAAATCAATCTCAAATCGCCACCGAGCGAGGTCGTCTCATCGGTAACAGATGCCCTCAAAGCGGCAGAAAAAATCGGCTATCCCGTCCTCGTGCGTCCATCGTTCACACTGGGGGGTAGCGGTGGTGGTGTGGCATATGATGAGGCACAACTGCGCGAGATCGCCCGTAATGGCATCAAACAAAGTCCTGTGGGGCAAATTTTAATTGATATGAGCCTATTGGGATGGAAAGAATATGAGCTAGAAATCATGCGCGATGCCAATGGCAACTTTGTCGTAGTGTGTTCTATCGAAAATCTCGACCCGATGGGCGTGCATACAGGCGATAGCATCACCGTTGCGCCCGCCCAAACCCTGACCGACAAAGAATTACAACGCCTGCGGAATATGTCACGGATGATTTTTGACAAAGTTGGGTTGGCGACAGGTGGCGCGAATGTGCAATTCGCCATCAATCCCGATGACGGCGAAGTGTATGTC
>PGTJ01000325.1 GCA_002794515.1 Phototrophicales bacterium | reverse complement strand
TTGCAAGTGAGAATTTGGTTGAAAAATTCTTGGCGTTGTGCCGATTCTCTAAAAAATGCTTGTGCACGTTGTATAGGTGGTGTTGTTTGGAGTTGGCGATTATATTCGTCTTTCGCATTACATGGACTGGGTGATTCTACGATTGCCATCAAGACAAATAACGGTGCCGTAGAGAGTGGCTCGCCTGTTTGAATTTCACATCCCAACATCTTCATAATATCGCGTGGGTCAGATTGGCGCACATCAGTTAGCACATCATCCACCGTTTTGGGGCATCCATCGTTTTTAATCCCATAACCTTCATCCCCTCGATCAACACAAGCATCAATCACATCAGGAATACTGTCTTTATCAGCATCGGCGATCTCGATGGGTTTGCCGTCATAAATTTGGCTGTTGAAATCACACGGTTGACCTAACCGCACCCAATTGGGATTGGTGATGACATACACCCCACCATCTAACTCATACCATGTTTCACTGGCATCATTCGGGTTTGTCACCTGACCGCGTGCCAAAATTGGGTTATCTCGAAAACTTTTGGTGCTTACTGAACTATAAACTGTCCCTGGACCAGAACGCAAGTAAACCGTTCGTGCCAAGAACGAGACATAGCACGCAGGTGGTATGATTGGGCATCCGCCATTGCCTCTGGGACCTGGTTCAGTGGGGCATTGGTCTTCGTTATCCAATATGCCATCATCATCGCGATCATTGGCGGACGGTGTTGGTGGGACAGGAGGTGGTATCGGACAGCCAGTTTCGGGTCCGCTCATATATACACCATATCCGATGCTCGATTGTTCTGGGCAACGGTCTGTGTTATCGGGGATGCCATCTCCATCTCGATCACTCGGTGGGGGAGGGGGGGGAATAGGGCAACCATTGGCGGTCACGCCAAAACCAATACTCCCCTGACCAGGACAGGCATCGAGTGTATCTGGCACACTGTCACCATCACTATCTAATACTGGACATCCGTTTGTATAAATGCCGAAGCCAATACTGCCCTGATCTGGGCAACTATCATTCGGGTCTGGTACACCATCGCCATCTCTATCCAATATCGGGCATCCATTAGGATATATGCCGAAGCCGATACTGCCCTGATTTGGGCAACTATCATTCGGGTCTGGAATACCATCGCCATCACTATCCAATATCGGGCATCCGTTTGGATATATGCCGAAGCCAATACTACCCTGATAGGGACATGCATCTACATTGTCGGGTACACCATCACCATCGCTATCCACAGGAGGTGGTTCTGGCGCACAGTATCCCTGACTATTGGTGGTGCAACTGACGGTGTTGCTCACTTGTGGTGTTGAGATGTATACGCTCAATGTGCTATGGGGTGGTAATGGCTCAGGCAAACCGCCAAAAGGCAGTGTAAAGTTCCCGCCCCCCGTATAACTCTGGTAAGCCGTGAAATTCACTGGTCCAGAGAAGGTAAAACCATAATTGCCGCCAAAAGCAATACACCCCTCAACGGTATGATTATAGCCATCCCAGAAAACTCTGTATAACGTTGCAGAGCCACACTGTGCATGAACGGGTTTATAACTTGTAGCGCTCAAGGACAGTATAAGTAAAGCGATGAGTATACTGATAATGTATCTTGATTGTTTCATGTCCTAACCCTCACTGAAAATAGATACATTTAATATTCTAACCAAATCCTCATCAAATGCCAATTACAAAATTGAAACATAAAATCGGCTTGCGTTTTTCTCATCGGAATTAGCGACAGCCATGCGTTTTTCTTTAAGCCGTGCTTCATGCTATAAAAAGTGGCATCATTCACCATAACAGACCATTCCATGCCAATTTATCTACAGTTTTTGGGCGTGGATATGTTATAATTCACCCCATATAAGCCTTTTTCCCTCTTATTTTTTGACGCACTGGAGCAAATCACCATGCGGAATTTTCAGACATTAGAACATATCACTATCGATGATGCCGCAGGCATTTTATATATCATTAGTGGCGACCAACCCATGCCCGCACGCCTCGCCTTTCGCCGTGAGGGGAGTTATATCGCCATTTCGTGCAGTTATGGACCTATCGAAATCGCCTTGCGCCCGCGTTTTGAAGAACTCACACGCATCCTCGCCCGCTTGCATCCTGTGCAGGGATTACAGACCACGCGCCAGGTCGGCACAGGGCAGGCTTATATTGGCTTGGGGCTTGGTCAAGAAGACTCGCTGGTCATTCGCCCAACCATTGTCGCCGATGCAACGGGACATATGTGTTTTAACCTGCTGTTGCCCAAAAGTGTCCGAGAGGCATTATTTAGCTGGTTGCCCGTTGAAGAAGCGCCTGTCAGCGAATGAGCGCATCAAAAAATTTAACACATCGTGGGGCGCATTTTGCCACGCTTCTTGATAAAATAGAGCCTAAAATTTTATACATAACAAATGGAAGGTGAGTTCTGATGAATACCCCACAAGATTTACATTATGCCAAATCGGATGAATGGGTGCGAATTGAGGGCGACATCGCCACCATCGGCATTAGCGATTATGCACAAGATGCGCTCAATGATATTGTCTATGTCGAATTGCCCAGTGTTGGTGATTCGTTCAAAAAAGGCGATAGCTTCGGCTCGGTCGAGTCGGTCAAAGCCGCTTCCGATTTATATACATCGGTCTCTGGCACGGTGACAGAAGTCAACACTGAATTAGAAGATAGTCCAGAACTCATCAATAGCGACCCGTATGGCAAGGGGTGGATTGTCAAACTCAAGTTAGATGGTGCGCCCGACCTGAGCGATTTGATGGATGCTGATGCGTATATCGCCTATTGCGAAAATCGTTAAATAATATCCCGCATACAATTGGTGAACTACCCGTAGGGACGCGATTTTTCGCGTCCTTATGGTCTATTGATGTATCGTTAGTCGGTTTATAAGGATAA
>PGTJ01000427.1 GCA_002794515.1 Phototrophicales bacterium | reverse complement strand
GTTTAGAGCCTGTTGTAAATCGTCTACCATGCCTAGTCGCTTAAAGGCGATGATGACTTGGTGTAATTTGCGGGTGGCGCTATGGATATTACCCCGCTTGGCGAGGCTGAGTGCTTGGGCAAAGGTGGTTCGCATGATTTCTACTTCGACATCCAACAGGCGGAATTTTTCGATTGAGGCGCGGAAGTAATCATCGGGGTCATGTGAATAGGTGCTATCGGGTGGGTTATAAACTGTCAATACATTGCCCATTGTCCGATTGGCTAATCCACTGATGCGTGGATCATCATTTTGCTTGGCGAGATGATATGCTTTCAGCGCCTCTTCCCATGCTTGGGGTAGGCGATTGTGTTTGAGGTGAATCATCGCCATTCCATGATGAATTTCGCAGAGGGTCACGAGTGAAGCATCTGGTCTATCCCATTGTTGCGCGAGCGATAAACCCGTTTCAAATTCGATTTGTGCCTCATCGGTGCGATCCATCGCCAGCAAGACCAAGCCGATGTTCACCGCCGAAAAACTTTGTAGATAGGCTCTTAAGCCCAGATCGGTTAATTGATTGGCATGTTCATAAGCAGACCGATACAGTCGTATTGCTGTATCAAAATCGCCTTTGTAACGCCAATTTTCGCCTTCAATGAGGTCAATCACCGCCAAACGATTGTGATCGTTGTAGGGTGTTGCCAACATGCGGGCGTGTTGGGCGTGTTGAATGCTGGCATCCAAATTGCCCCGTGTGAGTTGCAAATTGGCTAAAATTTGTTCGGCACGCGCTTGATTGGCACGATTTCCGCTCGCACTCGCTTGTTGTACCATCACTAACAAGCGAGCGAGCGCCTCGCTAAATGGCAACTTTCCACCTCGCCAACTATTTAGAATAGCGAGGCACGCTTCGTTGAATTCTGGGGTGACGGTTGTTGGTTCGCTCATGGTCACATCAATGATAATTGGGCTTCGGCGGCGCGTGTTGCATCATCCACCATGCCGAGCTTGGTGAACATATCCATCACTTGTTGTAATAATTTGGCGGCGGTGGTGCGTTTGCCCCGTTTAGCCAGACTCAGAGCTTGGGCGAACATTGTGCGGGCGATTTCTGCTTCGGCTTTTAGTTCCTGCAGAAATTCGATAGACATGCGGAAATAGGTGTCGGGGTCAGATGAAAAGCGCGAGTCGGGGGCGGTTTTCATCTCCGTCAGGACCTCACCAAGTGTGCGATTGGCATATCCCTTGATATGCAATTGGTTAACTTGTTCCGCCACCTGCAAGGCTTCCATTGCTCGCATCCATGCCAATTGGAGCTCCCCCTTATACAGATGGATGACCGCTAAACCATGATAAATCTCGCAAAAAATGCCCGCAACATCGGTTTGTTGAATATCCAATTGGTTGGCAAGTTTGAGGCTTTTGTTAAAAATCGTAAAGGCTTCATCATATTTTTTGAGTGCCAATAACACCAATGCCTCGTTAGAAGAAGCCAATGCTTGTAACCGAATATCGTCAAATTGCTCTGCCACCTCATATGCCGCACGATATAACTTTGCCGCACGATTGAATTCGCCCTTAAAGCGATAATTCTCGCCCTGATTCAGGTCTATCGTGGCGACACGTCTGGGATTACCCGCACGGGCATATAATGCACGCGCCTGTTCGTTATGATAGATGCTCACATCCAGATTACCGCGATAATGTTGGATATAGGCAATCAGTTGTTGTACACGTCCCTGATTCACCAAATGACCACTGCTATCGGCTTCGTGTGCCAATTTATCGAGTTCGGCGAGGGCGCTTTCGTATGCCAATTGCCCACTATTAAATTGATTGATGATATTCAAACACCGTTGATTAAATTCGGGTGTTGGTTCTGGAAGATTGGCTACCCTGACCATCAGTTATCCCTCTATTAAGTAAATATCTATTTTTCTTAAAGATAACCGAATTGGGGTTAAATTTCTAGTCCATTCAAAAAAATTTAACCAAAAATAAACCATTTACGCGCATTTTTGCATAACGATTTACGCCAGTTTTTTAGGCGGATACGTGTGAATCGCATATGATTACTCCTCATATCGTGTCATGCTG
>PGTJ01000350.1 GCA_002794515.1 Phototrophicales bacterium | reverse complement strand
TTGGGGTGATTATCCTCTCATATATATGGTCGTGGTTTTCGGTTCGCTGGATTAGCATCACACGCAAAACCCGCGCTCGTCGCGCCCAAGTCGGACGCATATTTGAGGAGACGTTCATCGTCAAGAATAGGAGCATCATCCCTAAATTATGGATTGAGATCGAAGACCAGTCCGATTTACCCAACCATCGTGCTAGTCGTATTGTGCCTTTTTTAGCCATAAAAGGACAACATGACTGGCAGGCAAAAACCAGTTGCATAGCGCGTGGCGAATTTCGATTGGGTCCAATGGTCTTGATGAGTGGCGACCCCTTTGGTTTATTCACTGCACGGCGATTTATCAATGCCACATCGCGTGTGGTGATTTACCCGACAGTGGTTAAATTGGCACATGTCGATTTGCCGATGGGCATGTTGTCGGGTGGCGAGGCACAACGTCAACGGTCGCATTATATTACCACCAATGCCGCAGGTGTGCGCGATTACGTCATGGGCGATAGCATCAACCGTGTGCATTGGCGCACCACTGCCCGCCGTGACCAACTCACCGTCAAAGAATTTGAAATCGACCCGCTAGTCGATATTTGGATGTTCGCCGATTTTGCCCGCACATCGGTCATCGAAGATCCAATGCTCAAGCGCTCAGAATCCGGTTATATCATCCCATCAGGCTCATCAACCATACCCCCATCTACCGAAGAATATGTGGCAGTGGTGACAGCATCACTCGCACGATACTTTATCGATTTAGAACGTGTTCTGGGCTTCATCGCCTATACACCACAACGCGCTATTCATCAACCAGAGCGTGGACGTAGACAATTAACCCATATTTTAGAAACACTCGCTGTCGCCAGAAGCACCAAAACTTATACCTTGGCTCAAATGTTGGTATTAGAAGCGCAATCTTTTTCGCGTGGAACGACCCTTATCATTGTGACCAGTTCCGCCGATAATACATGGATTACCGAAGCGATGCTCCTTTCTAAGCGGGGCATCAAGGTTTTATGTGTACTCATCGATGCGTCAACATTTGGATACGCACCATCAGGCGAAGAAATGGCGGCATATTTGCGTTTGGTCAAAATTCCCACTCTTGTTGTGCGACGCGGTGATGACATAGCAGATGCTTTAGCAAGGCAATCATTATAAATGACATCAAAACAATTACTTTATGTAGCAGTCTTCATCAGTGGTATGACCACACTCGCCATCGAATTATCGGCATCGCGCTTATTAGGCAGTGTTTTTGGCACAAGTAACTTGGTTTGGGCGAATGTGATTGGGCTGATGTTGCTTTATCTCACCATCGGTTATTTCATTGGTGGTCGTTGGGCAGATCGTTCTCCACACTTTCGCACATTATATCGGCTCATGATATGGGCGGCATTTTTGAGCGCCCTTGTACCATTGGTCTCCCGCCCCATTTTGCAAATTGCGGCGCGTGCTGTTATTGGTGTAGAAGCGGGCTTGGCATTAGGCTCATTCATATCTGTCTTGGTATTGTTCTCAGTCCCCGTGACACTGTTGGGTTGCATTTCGCCATTCGCCATCCGTTTGGCAGTCGAATCACCTCAAGAATCAGGGAGAATATCGGGTCAGATTTATGCCATTAGCACACTTGGCAGTTTATTGGGGACATTTTTACCCACGCTCATCCTCATCCCAGAAATCGGCACCACACTCACATTTCTCACCTTTTCGGGGATATTATTTATCATCGCATTTATCGGTTTATGGACACAAAATGGGCTAAAAACTATCTTTTGGTTATGGATGCCCATATTGATTATTATTTTGGCAATAATCGTATTAAATGGCGTTTTACGCCAACCACAGACAGGTTCTGTCGTTTTATATGATGATGAGAGTGCCTATAATTATATCCAAGTGATACAAGATGAACGTGGGTATATCAACCTTTACTTAAATGAAGGGCAAGGGGTACATAGTCGCTATCATCCCGATTTATATGATTTTGGTGGCACATGGGATTATTTTTTAGTCGCCCCATATTTCAATCCCCCACCCTATACGGTGAACGATGTCGACAGCCTATTGGTGATTGGTCTAGCGGCAGGTACAATCCCCCGACAATATCAACGGGTGTACGGTGATATTCATATGGATGGTGTAGAGATAGACCCCGATATTATCCATGTCGGCGCATTATTCTTCGATATGAACGCCCAAAATATGCCTAGTCTGACCGCCTATGCTCAAGATGGTCGGTATATCTTAAATCAATTAACCCATTCATATGATGTTATCGCCATAGATGCCTATCGCCCGCCTTATATCCCGTGGCATTTAGCTACAGTTGAATTTTTTCAGGAGGTTCAACAACACCTATCTGAAAATGGTGTTGTCGCCATTAACGTTGGACGTACCAGCACCGATAGGCGATTGGTCGATGCTATGGCAAACACTATGATGCGCGTTTTTCCGTCTGTCCATGCCATCGATGTGCCACGCTCGTTTAATACTATCTTAATTGGTACACAAATGATGACCACATCCGATAATCTGGCTCAGAATTTGAGCATCATGCCACAAACTACACCTGATTTGCTCCTACGTGTGATGCAAAGTAGCTTACAAAATCTGGTCGCAATTGGTTCATCAGATGTGATATTCACTGATGAACGCGCTCCTATTGAAACGCTAGTCGATTCGCTCGTGATTAACTTCTTGCTCTATGGTGACACAGACCTTATCCGATGACTGATAATATCCAACCATCCTCTAAAT
>PGTJ01000515.1 GCA_002794515.1 Phototrophicales bacterium | reverse complement strand
GCCCGCGAGAAATGACTTCGACTGCCAAATTGGGTGCGCCAATAAAATCGCCCATGAAATCAAAATTTTTAGGGAAACGGTCGGTTTTGATGAAAGACAAATCTGGCACATAAGCAAAGTTAATTTCCATGCCTGATTGCGAGAGGATATACCGAAACCTGTCCCCATGCACATAACCCAAATTGTGTAATTTGGCATAAGGCTTGAGCAAATCATATAAATTCTCAATGATTTTATGATGCAAATAGGTCATAGTATGCTCTCCTATAATGACCCGACCTTCTTCAATTTCGATAATTTTTTCATCATATTGTGCATCAAATGCCAACAAATCGGCTGGGGTGATGCCTTTTATCACTATTGGGTCTGTCATTGCCTTCTACCTTTCGTCACTTTTTCATTATTATATCCCACTTTTGTGGTGCAGGTGCAAATGCTCCCATATCCCCTCGGCGATATGAAATGCCGCTTGGGGCAGGGCAATTTTTTGGGCATTTTGCCCGTATGTTTGCCAGATGGTGCTATCGGCTAACCATTGCGCCAAAATATCCGCCACTTTTTGTGGACGGTTGGCATATACTCCTGCTTGGTTATCCACCACATGCCACACATTGCCATCTTCCTGACCAGGGACTTTTCCACTGAGGATGATGGGCAAACCCACAATACACGCCTCGCAGATGGTGGCGGGTCCCGCCTTTGTGACCAGAATATCCACCCCGCGCATTTTGACCTGCATATCATCCACGCGCCCGTAAATATGGGTCGGTTGATTCCATCGGATAGCCTCTAACATGGCTTTGCGTTCCTCATTTTTGCCCGCGATGATGACCAACTGACAATGCAGATGCTTGTCGTTAATCGCGGTGGCGGTCTCGATGAGCTTGCCCATGCCATCTCCGCCGAATACCAGCATGACGGTGGTCAAATCTTCATCCCAACCGTGTTCACGGCGCACGGTCAATTTATCTTTGGGCGAATCGGTAAAACGTGGATGCACAGGCAAGCCCGTTACGGTCATCTGATGCCGTTGCAAACCCAGCCTGATGCCTCGTTCGAGGGCGCGTTGTGTGGGCAAATACGTGTGATGAGCGCGTTTTTCGTACCAGAAACGCGGTGTCGAGACCAAATCGGTCACAACGACTAAAAACGGGATGGTCATTTTTTGCGCCAAAAACGCATACATGCTCGGTGGGGTTATCACCGAATGCACGCTGATGACAATATCATATGCGTTTTCGGTATAAATATTTTGCAGGCGCTTGCGGTTCATGGCATACAACAAACGGCGTACAACTGGCGCGATGAACGGCAAATTGGCGAAATAATATCCTAG
>PGTJ01000275.1 GCA_002794515.1 Phototrophicales bacterium | reverse complement strand
CCTAGCTGTCAAACTCGCATCGGGCAAAGAATATCAATTTCGTTATCTGATTGATGGTGAATGGCACAATGATTGGGAAGCCGATAAATATGTGGCAAATCCATTCAGTGGCGATAATTCAGTGGTGATTGCCAACGCATAATCCTGATGTCGCGGGGACGGGGTGTATCCCGCCCCCGACAGACAGTATTATTTACGTTTATACCCCACATGTGTGCCATTGGGGATAACCTTATTCTCGAATGAGGCGAAATGAGCATGGGTTAAATCTGGACCCAAAATGACATTGCGCCCAACGGTGAAACCTGCTGGCACATGCGTATTTTTGCCGATGCAGGTGATGCCCAAGTCTCCCCCATTTTCGATACGACCAACCCGCGCCCCCTGATGCACAACGGCGATTTTATCTAAAATACACCGCTCGACAATCGCCCCTGCTTCGATATACGCATCATTCAGCAAGACCGACTCGCGCACAACCGCGCCCGGTCCGACATAAACGCCTGGCGAAAGCACCGAGCGCTCAATGATCGCCCCATCGGCAACGGTTGTGCCATCGGTGAGCAGGCTATCGCGGATGGTGGCATTATTATGAATGCGTACGGGTGGGCGCTCTTCGCTCTTGGTATGAATAACCCATGTGCGGTCATTCAAATTCATCGATGGTGGCGATTGCAACAAGTCCATATGGGCATCCCAATAAGCATCAATCGTCCCGACATCAATCCAATAGCCACCATAGGGATAAGCATACACATTCATCGCATTATTCACCATGTAAGGGATAATATCTTTGCCAAAATCGTGGCTAGACCCACTGTCATGGCGATCGCGTTCGAGTAATTCTTCTAAAACGCCATAATTAAAGACATATACCCCCATGCTGGCGAGGTTGCCGGGCGGATTTTTGGGTTTCTCGACAAATTCAGTCACACGATAATTTTCGTCTGTGGCTAAAATACCAAAGCGATGCGCCTCATCGAGTGGCACACGAATGGTACATACCGTGCAATCTGCCCCTTTTTCGCGGTGGAATTGCACTAAGACATCATAATCCATCTGATAAATATGGTCGCCAGATAAGATGAGAACGTATTCTGGACGACCCTGACGGACGAAGTTCATATTCTGCGTGACCGCATCCGCCGTGCCAGCATACCAATCGGTATCGAAATATCCCTTATACGGTTGCAAAATCTGCACACCACCAGTGAATGTACGGTCTAAATCCCATGGGCGACCGCGGGCGATGTGGTCGATGAGGCTATGCGGGCGATATTGCGTCAGGATGAGGACATCGAAAATGCCCGAATTGACACAATTGCTCAGGGTGAAATCGATAATCCGATATTTTCCGCCGAATGGTACGGCAGGCTTGGCGCGTTTGGCGGTGAGGGTCGCCAGGCGCGTGCCTTCACCACCAGCTAAAATCACTGCTTTGATTTTCATATCATTCTACTCTCTCTCTTTGAATAGGATGTGGTCATCTTGCTCATATTTTTTTGGCAATCGCCTTATGATACATCTCGATATATTGACGGGCGCTCTTATCCCAACTGAAATCGCGCTCCATCGCCCGTTTTTGCATCCGTTGCCAGGCTTGTCGGCGGTCTCGATAGGTGGTATATGCCCAACGAAGTGTACCAAATACCGCCTCTGCTTCTTCCCATTGAAATACAAACCCCGTGCCACGCTCGGCGTTACCATCATCATAATTTTCAACGGTATCGGCAAGCCCGCCTGTCTCGCGTACCAACGGCAACGCGCCATAACGCATAGCGACCATCTGCCCCGTGCCACACGGCTCGAAATGGCTCGGCATGAGGAACAAGTCACAGCCCGCATAAATCTGTTGGGCAACTGCGCCATCATAACTCAGTTTACAACGGGTATTTCGGCTAAACATCTGCTCTAATCGGCGCAATTGTGCCTCAATCTGAGGTTCACCTGTGCCAAGCGCCACCACCTGCACATCGTATTGCGCCAACAACCTGCTCAGGGCAGGCACAGCTAAATCCATGCCTTTTTGCCAGACCATCCTGCTCACAATCCCGATTAACATCGGTTCGTCTCGTACATCTAAACCGAGTAATGCTTGCAAATATCGCTTATTGTCGATGCGCTTCTCTGTAAAGTTATCCACCGAAAAATGATATTTAACATCGGGGTCGGTGGCGGGATTCCACAAATTCACATCAATACCATTCAGGATACCATATAAATCCTTGATGCGCGTGCGAATCAGACCATCTAATCCATAACCCATATACGGATATTGAATTTCGATGGCATAGCGTGGGCTAACCGTTGAGAGCATATCGCTATAAGCCAGCGCAATCGCCAGCATGTTATCGGTCAAATTTTGATAGACCAAATCGGGATGATGCCTGCCGTGAATGCCCGCCATATACATCCATCCGCCCACATGGTCGCCCTGATAAGCGAGGTTATGAATGCTGATCACGCTCGCCAAACGCGCCCATCGGCTTTCATGCCGACTTTCAAATATCAGAAACGGCACTAAACCCGTATGCCAATCATTGACATGTGCCACATCTGGAAACCAACCAAAACGGGCATCCATCTCCCACATAAAGCCCATGACAATCTGATTAAAGAAGATGAAGCGGGGCGAATCCCAATTCCAATCGGTATAAACGGTTTGCTCATTCCCAAAATACGGATAGGCTTGTAAAAAATAAAAGGGGATGTTGTCATACACCGTGGTGAACACCTTCACATCGGCATTGCCTTCGCGCAGGGCAACAGTGTAGGTGAACAAATGGGTAATTTGATACTTGTCGTGTTTGATAAACCCATATCCTGGCAAAACCACCCGTGCATCAACACCCGCTTGGCGCAAAGCGGCGGGCAACGACCCCACCACATCCGCCATACCCCCGACTTTAGCAAATGGAGCGGCTTCTGCGGCAATAAATAAGACATTCATAAAGCCCTCGCTTTATTCTGCAAACCACCGATAATCAACATCATCAAAGCCATATGTTTCGTTTGGGCTGATTGGCACAACGACATCCGATTTGAGGCTATCTGCCAATTGGTTGAACAATTCATGAAATTCATAAAACCGTCCAATGGCATATTCACGTTCTTGCATGAGGGTGACATGAAATAACCAATCCGATGTTTGCAGGTGCATCAATTGGCGCACCATGCGCTTAAGTGTTTGGTGTTGGGTTGGTGTTGGATTGTGATATTCGCTGGCGAGCGCTTTCATCCGTGCTTCTGCCTGATTAATCATGCGCCACATCCAATTCGTCTCGCCATTTTGCCACATAAAATGCCCACCGCCATATCCCCAAGAACTTTCGGGGAGCGATAACGCCATTTTGGGCGGATTTTCTGCCAGATAGGCGCTAGGGGTGGTCATCTGAATTTCTGGATTATTCGCCAAATGGCGCAACACTTTCCCCAACCACTGCACCCCCTCAAACCAGCGATACCCCAATAAATCGGATGGAAAGGTAGATGCGACCAATCCCATGTCGCCCGCCTCGTTATAAAATCCGCGCAAGGTATCGCCAATGATATGCACAAAATGCTCGGCGTGTTGATCGACTTTAT
>PGTJ01000416.1 GCA_002794515.1 Phototrophicales bacterium | reverse complement strand
TATAAACCACATCGGCAGAGGTGAAATCTGACCCATCATGAAAGCGAACCCCCTCGACCAGCCTAAAGCGATACGATAGCCCGTCTTCGCTCACTTCCCACTCACTGGCTAAATTGGTGACGAGGTTGCCATTGGCATCGACTTCGATGAGATAATCATACAGGGTGCGATTAAACAGGATTTCGGGATCATTTGAACCTGTCGCTGGGTCTAAGTTGATGGGCGCGTTCATCCCTACACGCAACACACCACCACCGCCTTGGGCGTTCACCACGCCAGAAAATGCCAATACCCATACCAACAGCATGAGCAGGACAGATACTCGTTTATGGATGGTCATATTTTTTCCTCCATAGGGATAGGGCTGATAAAAATACAAAACACACCTGTGTTATCTCACAGATGTGTTTAGGGTAACACATGTTACGACTTGTTTGGGGCTAATTTGACATTTCTTAAGCAAATATAAAGGATATGTTCTATATCATTTGCTCACATAGCCACCATCGGGTGTGACCACATAACTCAGGTTGCTGGTCAGGGCGATATAATATGCTTCCCACATCATGCCATCTTCATAACAATCATAAACCAGCAGGTCATAATCATCAGATAGCAATTCAACAGCGATGTTATCACCATCCGCCAAAACATCACCGAGCCAATTATCACCCCAATCATCTGAATAAGATGAGGAGATGAACACCCCACACACATCATCACCCGACAGGTTGATAACACTGAATACAAAACTACCCGAATAACTGGTGTCATCTGTATCATCAACATCATCATCGCTAGGACGGGTCTCGGCATAGACATTCAACTGATAATCACCCCCAAACCAACCATCATAAGTCGTGGCGATGATGATATAATCGCCCGTCTCGGTGAATGTATAGGTGATGACGGCGTTATAATCGCCCAAACTATCATCATCTTCTGCCAACACGGTGGCATAATCGGGAGAGAGCAAAATCAGATATGAGTCCAATTCAGCCGACTCCATTGTGATGGTCAATGTCTCGCCTGCTTCAGCATAGACGAGCCATTCTTCATATCCAAATTCTTCATCTAAGCCACCATCGGCAACGATGATGCCACCATCATTTTCATCAATCGGGGGCAAAGGGACAGCCGTTGGGATAGGTGGTTCGGTGGGTGGTGGGTTATTATCAATAGGCGGTGAATTGGTCGTATCGCCAGAGCCAGGGTTAGTCGGTGTGCCATATAGCCGTTGAATAGCGAGGATGTCATCGTGTTGCAAGGTGGAGGCTGTGCCAGAAAAGGCATACATAACCGCCGAGGGGTCTGCGCTGTGGTCTAAACCCAATGCGTGACCAATTTCATGCAATGCCACCACATAAAAATCGGTGTCGCCACCATCATATAATGTCCAGGGTTCAATATCATCAAAGAAAATATCGCCACCATCACTTGGGAAATAAGCAAATGCCAATACATCGCCTTCAGTGCCAAATTCAGGATCATCCAACGTGAACGAGAGTTTAATATCGGCATTTTCCGATGTCTCGGCAAAGGTGAGCGCCGATACCGCCGCCCAATCAGCAAATGCCTTGCGAATGGCTTGTTGCGCTGCACCACAATCTAAATTTCTGGGGCAATTGAGCGTCTTGAAGGTTAAATCGGTTTTATTCCACTTATCGGCGATGACAAATTTCATCCCGCGTGATTGTGGAATCCGATGCACATCGATTGGCGACCGTTTGTCATCATCAGTATTTTGTTGTGCGCCAACATACGCCACCACCATCAAAAATATGTTGATAAAAACAATCACCATCAAGCCCTTGATTAATCGCATATCTATGTCCTCATCAAAAAATTAACTGTGCGATAATGCGATTGTAACGTAGATGAAGGGTTTGTACCTGTTAGATATAAAATTTTTTTTCGATTTGTGTCTATAATGATATATATCCGTCTGTTATTGAGGTGAGCATTTATGACCTATCATCTGCATCCCATAGACCCACAAGCCAAATCCACCTTGCATCAAGCCAGCAAGGTGTTATTAACCGCCCGATTATTGGGCAGTAGTCCATTGCCTAACGGCTTGCGTCATAGCTTGTTGCCCACATTGGGCGAAGCCGCGCTGACCACCGGCATATTATCATTCGGTGGCGAATTGCGCCT
>PGTJ01000738.1 GCA_002794515.1 Phototrophicales bacterium | reverse complement strand
TTGTCGAGTACCTCAAAGCGAATCAGATTGGGGTGTTGGTCATCGGCAAGAATGATGGGTGGAAACAGGAAATTGATTTGGGGCATGTGACGAATCAAACTTTTGTGCAGATACCCCACGCCATTTTCATCAAAATATTGACCTACAAGGCACAATTAGTCGGGATACAAGTGATCCGAACAGAAGAAAGTTACACCTCGAAATGTAGTTTTCTGGATGATGAACCTGTGAAGAAGCACAAAACATATAAAGGCAAGCGGATTCACAGAGGATTATTTCAAGCGGGTGATGGACGGCGCATCAATGCAGATGTGAATGGGGCGATGAACATTATGAGAAAAGTATTCCCGAATGTCAAATCAGACGGGATAGGGGCATCAGTGGTTATGCCTGTTCGGGTGACACCGTTTCAACCGAAGAAGAAATCGTGTCACACCGTCAAACAAGTGGCGTGT
>PGTJ01000377.1 GCA_002794515.1 Phototrophicales bacterium | reverse complement strand
TTTTTTATCCAAAAATATCAAATTGATTTTTTACACATCCCCGCATTATTTCACTTTACACAACCCATCCCCAAGTATTTGAATGCCTGTCCGGTGCTTATCACCGTTTATGACCTCATCCCCTACATGTACATGTCGCATTTTGATTATAGCCCGCTTATCCAAGCCGAATATGCCCGTGGACTAGAATATATCAAGACGGCAAATCACCTCATTGCCATCTCCGAAGCAACTAAGCGGGATATTGTTCGTCATTTAGGGTATGATGCCCAGCGAATCACCGTTGTGTATCCCGCCTTAGATAAGCATTTTCAGGTCTTGGATGCGACTGTTGTATCGGAGCGCTTACACCATTTGTGGACCCGCTTGGGCATTCCCGCCCCAAAGCAGTATATCTTAACCGTGACCGATTATTTTTATACCAAAAATCTCGATACCTTGTTGCTCGCCTATTCGCAATTATCCCCACAATACCGCGCCGATTACCCCTTAGTGGTCACATTTGATATTTCTGATAAGCACCTGACCCTCTTCTCACAAAAAACGCAGGAATTAGGCATTGACACACAGGTCATTTTCACCAGGCGCGTGAGTGATGCCGAATTGGTCGCCTTATACAATGGCGCGACCATCATGGTCTATCCCTCGCGTTATGAAGGCTTTGGCTATCCTATTGCCGAGGCGATGGCATGTGGTAGCCCGGTCATCACCACCACTGCCGCATCCATGCCCGAAGTCGCAGGCGATGCCGCCTTATTGGTCGATCCAGAAGACCCACAAGCCTTTGTCGATGCCATAACCACCTTGCTCACCGATGCCACGTTGCGCCAAACCTTGCGCCAAAAAGGATTACAACAACATCGCCAATTCAATTTAGACCATATGGCACAAGCCACCCTCAGCACTTACCATGTCTTTACGCCATACTCACATCCCGCCCCTCCATCACACTTTCCGCTTCATTATCGGCTGGTGTTGGGTATGTTGGGGATATACATCAAGGTACATTTGCAATGGCGCAGGCTTTTATGGCACGCCTATCACAAACTTTATGCTCCGCTCAAAAAACGCATCCTCAACCGTTAGATTAGGCTACTCCATATTCATCCCCATCAGCCGATGCTGGCGAATCGCCTCCCGCCCCAGCATCAGATTGGGCATCACACGCCCCTTCAGCAGGCGTATATTCACCGCCACGTCAAACGTCTTCAGCAGGGCAGAGATGAACACTGGGTTGCCCAAATAAATGGTGATTCCCCCATGACGCGGGATGTCGTAGGGCGAGTTTTCTGTCTTTTCGGCTTCTTTGGCGATATGTATCTTCCCCACACCATCTTGGGGCATATGGGTCATCTCGCGCAAATCTACAATTTGGTCAACGCGCACCCCATGCGGGATTGCCACATTCGGCGGGTAGTTTAAGTACATATCCGTGGCGATATGATATTGTTCCCATGTCCAACCCGCTTTGAAGGTGGCGATGAACACATGCTCCAGTTGGTCGTCAAATTGGAACTCAATATTCATGATACGCTTTCCTCATATCATATCCGTATACCTTGTATTATACGCCGAAAATCGTCTACTGTGATGGCGCGTTGTGCTATTTCGCTCGCCATCGGCTCAAAGCCGATGGCTATTTTTATTCTAAAAGCCCACTGAAGGGGCTAAGTTGGTCTGATTTATCACCTGTAATCGCTTGATGGTGATTAGCAAGCATCTTGCCCAGCATTCGCCATCAAGGTATTATCCCGTTCACGGTGCATATTTTCTTCATATATATCTCAGACATATCTCTTATATCCCTCAGAAATTCTTCTTACATTCCCCGTCTATGATAAGGGCATAGTGTGAAATCAAACACACAATCTGATAAATCAAACAAAGATGTGTAGGAGGAAAATCTTATGGCAAACATTGTACGTTGGAATCCCATTCGTGAAATGGCAGTTCTGCAAAATGCGATGGATAGATTGTTCGATGAAGCGTGGGGTGGAATGCGCCCGACCATTGCGGGCAATACCATGCCGATTGATGTGCATGAGACCGCCGATGCCTATCATGTTGTCGCCAATATGCCAGGGCTGAGCGCCGACCAATTGAATATCAACTGGCATGACAACAAACTGACCATCTCGGTAGAAATTGAAGCGCCAACTGTGCCAGATAACGCCAAAGTGTTGCTCCAAGAACGCGCTTTTGGCAAGTTCGCCCGCACATTAACCCTGCCTTTGGCGGTGGATGCCGATAAAGTTACGGCGGAATATGTCAATGGTGTCTTGACGCTCACCTTGCCCAAGACCCCAGAAGTCCAACCCCGCAAAATCACCGTCCAACATAAATAAATCGCCTATTTTTCCCCTCGCAGAAAGCCCCGTCATGGGGCTTTTTTGCATTTTATCCCCCTATCGGCTATCATTGCAACATCCGTCATATCACCCCGTTTTTAT
>PGTJ01000729.1 GCA_002794515.1 Phototrophicales bacterium | reverse complement strand
GAGAACATCCTCGCCAGTTGTGGTAACGATACCGCCGTCCGCATGTGGGATTTAGATGAATATCCCGAACCACTCGAATTTACGCGCTTTGTAGACCATCACGACCCGGTTTTTGGGCTGGCTTTTTCGCCCGATGGCGACCTACTCGCCTCGACTTCTAAAGATAATAGTGTGCACCTGCGCGATATTCGACGCATCAAAGTCAATGGCATCGCCGAGTCGATTGTGCCACTGTTGCATAGCAGTTATGTCTATTCGGTGAGTTTCTCTCATGATGGTCGGTTGATTGCCTCTGGTGGCATGGATAGCACCGTGCGCGTATGGGAGATAGACCGCACCAATATTCGCAGTTTGGCGCGTGCCAAACCACAATTTTTAATCGGTCATATGAGTTGGGTGAATATGGTGCAATTTTCACCAACACAGGCGTTTATCGCTTCATGTTCTCATGATAAAACCATCCGCATTTGGGATG
>PGTJ01000208.1 GCA_002794515.1 Phototrophicales bacterium | reverse complement strand
TGCCATAGTAAGGATAACAATTTGTCGTGCTTCTATATGAATAGTGCTGTTATTCATGAGGAGTATTTGATATGGCAAGAGCAATCTGGAATGGTGTGGTATTAGCCGAGAGCAACGAAACGATTGTGGTCGAAGGCAATCATTACTTCCCGCCCGAATCGGTCAATATGGCATATTTCAGACCCAGTGACACGCATACCACCTGTCCGTGGAAGGGGTTAGCCAGTTACTACACGATTGAAGTCGATGGCAAAACCAACCCCGATGCGGCATGGTACTATCCAACCCCTAAAGAAGCCGCCAAACATATCACTGGTCGTGTGGCATTTTGGAAAGGTGTTGTGATAGAGGCGTAAGCCCCGCTATATTGGCAACCGAATGGTGAATTGGCTACCCACACCGACTTGGCTGGTCACATGCACATCACCACCGTGCAACTGGGCAATTTGGCGCACAAACGGCAATCCAAGCCCCAAACCCGAATGGGTTGTCACCTCATTGCGCCAAAACATCTCGAATACAAATGGCAATGTTTTGTCATCAATCCCCATTCCCTCATCGGCAACAGTAATATGTAAATACTGCCCTTTTACCGTTGCCGATAGGGTGATGGTGCTATCGGGCGGGCTAAACCGACTGGCGTTATCGAGTAACTCACCAATCGCCTCGTATAACAAGGTTTGGTCGCCATGAATGACGGGCAAATTTCCGCTTGGCGTATAGACTACATCGGGTTTCGATTGCCATCCATTGCCGATAGCGCTCAAGAAAACATCGACATTAATCGGAGCAAAGGTCGGCTTGGCGCTCTCTAAATGGGTAATTTTGAGCATCATATCTACCAGACGATTAATCCGTAATACCTGTGTCTTGATTTGCTCGACATTATCTGTCCGTTTTTGTATGTCATCGACACGATTGATCAAATAGGCACTATTGCGGATAATCGCCAACGGTGTGCGGACTTCATGCGACACTTTTTCGATGAATTTTGTTAAGATGATGACCCGTTCTTGTTGTAACGCCAATTCTAACTCTCGCTGTTGATATTGCCGTTGACGCGTGACATCTCGTAAGACAATCAACCGCCCAATGCGTTCATCCCCACGATACAATTCTTTTGATTGATATTCAAAATAGACCAATCGATTGGCTTGATTAACCGTAATCACATCGCCCGTCTTGAGGAATTGCAATTCTGGAAATGTCTCATGCACTAATTTGCCGATATAACTCTCTGTTGTGGGTGGCTTGTGCATTTTTGCCAATGGATTAATTTCGATAATACGATTATAGGCATCGGTGACGATGATACCTTCGGGTATCTCAGATAAAATTAACGGATACGCCACTGGCATAATATCTAAAAAATGGTCACGCAATAAAATTCGCAACACAATCAAGTTGAATATGGTAAAGCTGATAGGATACGGGTTATAAATATCTATCCAATCTAGCCCCATATTCATCAAGATAACACTTAGAATGGCGGTCATCGGCGGAAATTGAAGTGCGATGAATAATCCGACATATTGCCTGCGGATCATGCCTGTTGTGCCTCGAATAGCCAGTAACAACAAGATGCTACACCACACAATAATCACCAACATATAGGTGCTATGCACAAAAAACCACCAGTTGAATGTGGCTTGAACAAATGAAAAATTGTCGATTTGGATGACATGAAATGACCAATAAAACCAGTCGTGCATGGGGTCTGTGAGGATGATGACCGAATTAAACGATGCGCTGGCATATAAAGGGATAATATATGCAGGATTGAGTTGATAAATCCGCCCCGTATATACCATGATGAATAATAAAATGCTCACACCGCCGATGCTCGCCCCAAGATGCTGTAATCGGGCAAAGAAATATGCCGTTTGCGCCGTTGGGCTGACCAATATCAACAGATTACATACCAATAAAAATGTGCCAGAGGCAGTTGTGATAAAGAATAATGTCCCCACCAATTGCCGTCGATGTGTCCATGCGTAAATAGTAATCGATATCCCTGTAACGACCGACACGAACAGAGTGAGAAAATAGAAAGTTGCAATCATAACCATCCTTTGTAGATTTGGCTTACATGATACCGCATAAATCTGTATTACAACAAGAATTGGCGTATTTTGGTCTGTTAAATTTTTTCAAAGAGTATCGTATAATACATATTGCGATTGTTGCCAATTTATAGGACTCAATACATGACCAGAAAAGCCTATGTTTATCCTTTTACCGCGATTGTCGGTCAAGAGCGCATGAAACGCGCCCTCATCCTCAACGCGATTGATATGCGAATTGGCGGTGTCCTCATTCGTGGAGAACGCGGTACGGGCAAATCCACCGCCGCACGCGCCCTCGCCGCGTTGTTGCCAGAAATCGAAGTCATTGCCGATTCGCCCTTTAATGATGACCCGCGCCATCCCGACACATGGTCAGATATTAGCCGTGAACGGTATGGCGATGGCACACCACCGCCCATCGAATTACGCCAAATTCGCTTTATCGATTTGCCCGTTAGCGCCACCGAAGATCGCGTGGTCGGCACACTCGATATCGAAAAAGCCATCCAACGTGGCGAACGCCACTTTGACCCTGGGGTGTTGGCGGCGGCGAATCGGGGCATTTTGTATGTCGATGAGGTCAATTTGCTCGATGACCATGTGGTCGATTTGCTCCTCGATAGCGCCGCCATGGGCGTGAATGTGGTCGAGCGCGAAGGCATCAGCTTTAGTCATCCTGCCCGCTTTATTTTGGTCGGGACGATGAACCCCGAAGAGGGCGATCTTCGCCCGCAACTGCTCGACCGCTTCGCCCTATCGGTAGAGGTTCATGGGATTAGCACCGCCGCCGAGCGGATGGACATCGTAGAACGCCATATCGCCTTCGAGACCAATCCCGAAGCCTTTCGTGCGGCATGGGCAGAATCAGAAAAAGCCCTCAGCAACCGCATCGCCCAAGCCCGTGAATTGGTCGACCGTGTGCGCTACACCCGACGCGATATTTTGATGATTGCCATGATGACCAGCAACATGCGGATTGACGGACATCGTGCCGATTTGGTCATCCTCAAAGCCGCCCGCGCTCATGCCGCTTATGAGGGGCGTGACCGCATCACCCGCGATGACATCCTCATGGCGATTGAACTGGCTATCCCACACCGCCTCAAACGCGGTCCGTTCGCCGATGCTTATGTCAACATGGAAAACCTGCAAAATGATTACGACCAAATGGAAGCCACCCTCGAAGAAGGTGATGACGGTCAAATTGAGCAGGGCGAAAACATGAGCCAGCAGAATGAAAGCAAAAAAAAAGCCAAGAGGTAGGTGAAACATCTGAGCAATCTTCGCCCGATATTAACAACACCAGCCAACCTTCTCCCCAAAATATCTTCGATAAGCAAGATGCCAATTGGTGGGAAGGTGGCAAAAAAGTCGACCCATCGCAAGAATTCGCCACACGTAAATTGAACACCCCTCTGGATAAACTCACCCGCAAGAGCAGTGGACGGCGCTCTTATACCAAAACAGAACGCAAACGTGGGCGGTATGTGCGGGCGCGCCCTGCCGGAGATAACCCCACCGACATCGCCTTCGATGCCACCCTACGCGCCGCCGCACCCTTCCAAAAAGAACGCGAAGCCGAAAAAAAGCAACGCAATATGGCATATGCCCTCAATAAAAGTGATTTACAACGCAAAGTGCGGGTGCGCCGTGCTTCTAATCTGATCTTATTCGTGGTCGATGCCTCGTGGAGCATGGCGGTATCGGAACGCATGAACGCCACCAAAGGGGCAATTATGTCCCTGCTCACCGATGCCTATCAACGGCGAGACCGCGTGGGCTTGATTGTCTTCCATAAAGACCGTGCCAATTTGGTGCTTCCACCAACCAATTCGGTGACATTGGCAAAAAAGGCACTGGTGGATGTACAAGTGGGAGGCAAAACACCCCTCTCGGCGGGATTATTGCTCGCCTATGAAACCGTCAAGCGCGAAAAATTATTGCATCCCGATATCATGCCCCTCATCATCCTGCTGACCGATGGGGCGGGGAATGTCTCTATCAGTGGCGAAATCGCCCCGCAAGATGAGGCGCATCGCATCGCACGGATGATTAAAGAAGAAAACTTCCGCACCGTCACCATCAACATGGAACATATCGCCTTCGATCAAGGGCTGGCGGCGAAATTAGCAGAAAAATTAGGCGGTCCGTGTTATTCGTTGGGGCAACTCAAAGCCGAAACACTATTAGAGACCGTCCGCTCCGAGATGAACTTGCGCTGATACACTTTTACAGAGATGATGTGTTGATGATAACCATCATCTCTTGTTTGGTCAGACCATATAATTCTGCCACCAGATTATCGATCGCCCGATCGGTTTGTTCGATATTATCGCGGATATCAGACCGACGGTTGCTATCGGTGATGTGCAACGCCTCGTATTTGGCATGAAGTTCGAGCTGTGTCTTGACCAGCGCGATCAATTTTTCGCGCTGTTGGGGGGTAGCATGGGGAATGGGCATCTTTCTCATGTATTGTGCTTTCCAACGCAATGAGCCACTGAGCGCACGGCACACCACATGCCTTGAGATGTGTGTGAACCATGTCGAATTGAAAACCCCCAACAGATAATAATATTCATCCAACGGCAACCCAGTGATCATGAATAGGGTGGCATTGAGATAATGGTTATCTAAATCTAACGTGAATTGCCCACGTTTGCCCACCTCTGGATACACAATTTTCGGGGTATGGAATTGGGGATAATAAGCAGTTATATCTTGGATTTCATACCATTGATATGTGCCACGTTTGCGTCCATGCCATTCTAAATTATCATCATAATCGAGAGGTTTGGGCATCAGATTATCTTTATATTGTTGCAAATGAGCATATATAACAGGATACTTCTCTATGTCAATTCCGCGCCGAGCAAAAATAAGATACTTCTTCGCCACAGGGGGGGCATAGCGCATCTCTTTGCGTTTATCGACTGTGAGATACGGCTTTAGAATGTCGGCACTATTGGGATC
>PGTJ01000237.1 GCA_002794515.1 Phototrophicales bacterium | reverse complement strand
TACCCCAAAATTTGTAAAGATGTCGCCGCCAAAATCGCCCGTGCGCCACCTTTACAGATGATGACCATTGGCGCATCTAAATCGGGCAACAAATTCAGATTTTGTGTCAAGGTGCGGATGGGGATATTCACCGCCCCTTCGATATGCCCCGCTTCATATTCATTTACTTCGCGCACATCGACCAATAACACATCGGGCTTTTCGATGAGCAGGGTTTGAAAATCTGCCAAGCGTACAACATTATATCCTTGTGGTAAATTGGTGGCATATTCCTCGAGCCGATTGGTTAGTGTATCTTCTTGTGCAACCAGAATACCACCCGTAAAGGTGAGTACGATAAGGCTGAGTAGCAATAGTAGTTTCTTCATGTGACACTCCTCAAATTCATGGATACGATTTTTTATCAGAGGGGTAAGCTACCCCTCTATGAACAAACACGGTCGTCATCCGCCCCAGAAATCGGCGGGTTGGGTGGGTTCTGGCGTGACCTGCGGAGGCGGGTCGCCCCAGAAGTCGGTGGTTGGTGTTGGTGTCACCTCTTCACCCCAGAAGTTCTCTGCTTCGGTCGGCTTTGGTGTGACATCGCCACCACCCCAGAAATCGGTTGATGTATCGGGCGTGGCATCGGTTGGCACGGCAGTTTGTCTGATATAGCCTGCTGGTAACGGTGGCGCACCATCCACGATGATATTGATATTGGCTGGCACCTCCCACGCGGGCATTTTATCGGCTGTAAGGAACAGCGCATCATTGCCATGACACGATTCGCACGATTCAGTTTGTGGTGTTCGCCGTTGGATGTTGTGCGGTGTGGCATACATCCATGTCGGGCGATTATCGAAGTTCGGCAACAAATTATCGCCATAGAAGCTAAACGAATTGGGGTCTATTGGCACATGACGCACAGGCACAAACCGATAGGGACGTTCTGCGCTTCGCAAGTCATTCCGCGCCAAATAGAAGCCCATGCTATGACTTTCGACGGAGAAGAAGGGGATGCCATCATCCGTCTTCGCCACATGACAATTGGTACAATTGGTATAGGCGATGCTATGACACGATTGGCACGATAATATCTCGGTGCCGTGAATTTCGTGTTGCTCAATTCCCGACCCAACACCAACTTGTCCTTCATGACAGGTGATACAATTCGGTTCTTGTGCGCCGTCATAGCGATGCTCGGCGGTGATGCCCACACCATGAATTTCATCGGCGGTATGGCAACTAGAGCAACTCATGCGGTTGCGGAAGTGGACATCGCCCGGATACCCTTCATTCAAGCCAAAATACTCATTCTTTACACGGCTACCATGACAGGCTGTACAGGTTTGGCTCATCGGCGGGGTTTGGACGTAGGTATGCCCCTTGAGCAACCCACCACCGACCGAAAATGGTTGGCTGATATGACAATCGCCACAGGTGGTATGACAACTATTACAATGGAACGATTCCATCTCTTCTAAGGTCGCATGATTTTCTGGCACACTTCGCGCATATATCGCGGTATCGTATCCCGCCAGTGTGCTGTGTAGGCTATTTAAGCTGGCAGTCGTCACATCGGTATGACAATTCCCGCATGTTTCGGGGTTTTTGGCGGGGCGTTCAATTAAATTGGTGTGTGCCAATGTCATATCGTTCACCGCTTGCCCACCATGACACTCGGTACAATTAATCAACGAATGTAAGTCTTTTGAATATGTTTCCGCGTCAATCCAGACGCGTTCCCATGCCGCCATCGGAGGCACGGAGCCGCCTCAGCCAGGTCCTTCGTTATGACTTTCGGCGACCACTTCTTCGACCGCTAATACTTGTAATTGCTCGCGGTTGGTGTGGCATTCCAAACAGGCTGTATCGGTGAATGGTGGGACAACCTGATTCGGTTGCGCGATTTTTTCGGGTGGATTGGCTCGCGCTATGCCGACCATCTGCGTCATAATGCCTGCACCGATGAGGGCTATCCCTATGACGAAAAAGAATATACTGTGGCGAATCTTCATCTCATCAATCCTTTCTGATCAACGATGGATGTCGCTTATCTTTATTATGGATGATGCGCTATTTTGGGGGATGTCTATAATGTCATGACTTCAGTGTGAAAGAAATAACATTCCGAATTACATATATAGCCAATTTTGAATATATATGGATAAGAGGATGTAATAGGGGAGAGATGGGCGCAACCACTTGCGCCCAATGGGGATTTATTCATCAACTTGCCACAGGCGGACGGTGTTATCGCCACTGGCAGAGGCGAGGAGTGTGCCAGCCGGGTTGAATGCCAGCGATAGCACAGGTTTTTCGTGTCCGTATAAAGTGGCAACGGTTTGCTCTTTGGTGGCGGATGTATCGCTGAAGATTTGATGCAAATACCATAACCGCACCACATTATCGCGCCCGCCTGTGGCGATGAGCGAAGAATCGGGGCTGATCGCCACCGTATCCGAGCCGAGCCAATGGGCATCGATACTGCCATACAAACCACCATCGAGCGCATCCCATAACTTGACCGACATGTCTTTGCTGGCAGAGACGATGAGCGTCCCGGGCGTATTGGCTTTGACCTCGCGCACCCAATCATCATGCCTGCCAAATACTGCGCCTGTCGTCTCGCCACGGACATCCCATAAGCGCAGGGTGTTATCCCAACTGCCAGAGATGAGGATATGCCCGCCCATCGCAAAGACGACCGTGGTCACTTCGCGTTCATGACCGATAAAGGTTTGGAGGGGTTTTTGGTCTATTGCATCCCAGGTCATGACCGTGCCATCGGCGCTGGCGGTCGCCATCGTGCGGTTATCGGGGCTGAATGCCACCGCTTCAACCGAGCCTTTATGACCTTTTAAGGTGGCGATTTCGGTTACACCATTATTCAAATCACTGGTATCCCATAATTTGATGGTCGTATCGGCAGATACGGTCGCCAAATAGCGTCCGTTGGGGCTGAATGCCGCCCCTTTAACATGCCCCGAATGCCCCGTGAGGGTATACTTGGGGTTGCCACCGAATTGCCCGACATACAACCGCACCCCCTCAGCATGGGCGATGGCGAGTGTTGAACCATCTGGCGACCATAATACTTGTGTAATCCATCCGCACCTCACTTGGGTGAGTTCGACGAGGTTTGACGCATTATCTACAGAAATAGATTTCCGCATGAGGTTTTCCTACTTTGCTCACATACAATCTGACATTTAGTCTGACACAAATGCGCCAGAAAAACAAATAGATTAATCTAATTTTTAATTTTTATAGTGAGAATGATTACAGCCACAACTATATTTTTGTGCTTTCACTCGGTACAATAACAACATGAAAATTTTACTGAATGCACACCTACTCTCATCTCAATTGGGCTATCGAAGCGCTGGTATTCATGGCTACATTTATAACACACTTAGCCATCTTTCTCAATTTGCACCGGATGATTGGTCATTGACGGCATTTGTCGGCGCAAAAAATCCGCATCAGTTCGATGGGATTGCCCTTGCCCCTGCGGGGTGGGATACCACATCACCAATCAAACGCATCTTGTGGGAACAGACCATTTTGCCGATGCGGATGCGCGGTGGTAATCTGCTCCATTCCATGACCTTTGTCTCGCCATTGATAACCACAATCCCTAGTGTTGTCACGGTATACGACCTGAGCTTTGTGCATTATCCTCAGGTGCTATCGGCATCACGGCGGTTATATTTGCGGATGTTCACCGCGCTCAGTTGTCATCGTGCCGAGCGGGTAATTGCCATATCACAAAGCACAGCGCGAGATGTGGCGACCACCTTTGGCATATCACCCGATAAGATTGATGTTGCCCCGTGCGGTTACGATTCGGCGCGGTTTTATCCGATAGATAAACCAATCATCGCCAATTTTAAGGCACAAAAAAATTTGCCCGACCGTTTTTGGTTATTTATCGGCACATTAGAACCACGCAAAAATCTGACCACCTTGCTCGATGCCTATGCCATGCTCCCCAAACACAAACGGTTGCCACTGTTGCTAGGGGGTGGCAAAGGCTGGTTATATGATGCTATCTTTGAGCGGATTGAACGCTATGGTTTACAAGACGATGTGCGCCTACTCGGATTTTTGCCCGCCGATGAATTGCCTTTGTGGTATAACAGTGCCGAGGCATTTTTGTATCCATCTATCTTTGAGGGGTTTGGATTGCCTGTATTAGAGGCGATGGCGTGTGGTGTGCCTGTGGTGATTTCTGATGCGTCATCATTGCCCGAAGTCGGTGCGAATGCGGGCTTGTGTTTGCCACCGCATGATGTCATGGCGTGG
>PGTJ01000707.1 GCA_002794515.1 Phototrophicales bacterium | reverse complement strand
CGCGGTATAATGAAGTATCTAATCGAAAGGAAGAGACATGCTTTCACCATATTTTCCAGAACCGCTCACATTTTTCTCGGTCGATGAAAATGCTTATGCCTTTGAACAAGCCCTGAAAAAGGTGAAGAATGATTTGGGGCATACCTATCCACTGGTTATTGATAATAAAAAGATTGCTACCGCACAAACCTTTGCCTCTGTTAATCCCGCCCGTCCCGAAGAAGTCATCGGACGCTTTGCGATGGGTGATGCGTCTCATGCCGATGCCGCTATCCTCGCCGCCACCCGTGCTTTTGATGAATGGCGACGAGTGCCAGTCGAAGAACGAACGCGGTATCTGATGCGTGCCGCCGCCGAGATGCGTCGTCGGAAACATGAATTTAGCGCCATGATGGTCTTCGAGGTGGGTAAAAGCTGGTCAGAAGCCGATGCCGATACCGCCGAAGCGATTGACTTTTTAGAATATTATGCCCGCCAGATGTTGCGAATTGCCGATAGCACGCACATGCTCACATCGTACCCTGCTGAAT
>PGTJ01000241.1 GCA_002794515.1 Phototrophicales bacterium | reverse complement strand
TGACCGATAAACTCGAAATTGCCAAAGAACGTTTTGCCAATGCGGGTGATTTAGAAGCGATTCGCGCTCGTATCGATTTTGTGCGTGGGCATATTCGCTATCGTGGTGCCGCCCCACTCGATAGACCACACGACATCCCTATCAATTTCATCCATCCCGCGCCCCAGCCCCCAGAACGGGCAACGGTCATCGCGGTCGATGGGTCGCAAATTTACCCATATGAACAATCGCCCGTGCATTTTTATTTATTGAATATTGGCGCGTTCACCTATCATCATGGGGTATCGCATGTGCCACAACCCCAGACCTTGCCCAAATTGGTGTATCATCGAGATTATGTCCACGATCCCGATGGGCGGCTCGTCTCGAATCGCACTATCGATGCCCGCCGTACCGTATTCGAGATGCAAACACTGGCACAATTGGCGTGGGAGACGGGCAGAAAAATTCGTGTGCCGATTATCGCCCTTTATGATAATCAGTTGATGTTCAGCGCCAATAATGATGTGACAGGTGGCAAACAGTTGGTCAAAGAATATCATGCCGCCCTGCAACACCTCTATGATGTGCAAGCCAATGGTGTGCGGGTGTCGTTGGCGGGTTATGTAGATAACCCTGTGCGGAGCAGGGTGATATTGCGCTTGTTGTTCCTCATGAGCCTGAAAGATGAAGCAGAAATTACCGCCCGCGCCCGTGAATTGAAAGAGGGTGGCGATTTAGAAGGTCTGCGCGATATTCATTTGTTCAGGAGCATCCTCAAAATTGGCGAACGGAGCGCCGTCATGGTACAAAATTCACCGCGTAATTTAGATTATAAGCGGGTGAATCCCAGCCACGAAATCGCCTTCTTCTATATAAAAGTCGGCTCACCTGTGAAGAGCAATATCGCCCGCGTGGATATACCGATGTGGGTGGCACGCGACCCACAAGCACTCGATGACCTTCATGCCATGCTTTTAGCACAATCCACCATGCAGGGTAATAATCCATATCCCTATGCCTTAACCCGTGCCGATGAATTGGCGTATGTCAGTGGTAAAGATAAACGCAAATTAGATGAGATGATCAACCTCGAATTGCGCCGTAAAGGGATTACCCCCGTGGTCGGCAATCCCAAAGCACGGGGCAAAACACTCGCTCGTAGTGATCAACAACCCTATGAATTGCGGACAGACCTCACGCGCACCGATTTATGATGGTCTGGTGTTTTGGAGAGATATGTGGTTGAAAACCAATCTGCTTTGCGTCATAATGAGTGACCATCGTAGATGATATGGCGAAAATAGCGTTATGACGACTGCCAACCTAAAAATGATAACGTTATTGTTGGTATGTGACGATTCACAGCATCAGCAAATCCTCAAAGATATTTTTGAATCGCATGTGGAAAGATTGCACATTGCTATCTCTGTGCAACAGGGGTTAGACCTGTTCAATCAAGAACACCCCGAAGTAGTGGTTGTCGATAGCACCCTACACGGTGTGCTAAAAGGGTTTTATGTTGCTTTGCGGCAATTGTGTGGTGCAGATGGTGTGATCATCGCTATTACAGAGAGCGACCAATCACAAGCGGTGAGCCTTGCCTTGTCGGGTAGTGCCGATGATTGTTTTACCTTTTCTACGCCACCCGAATTAATGCGCCGCCGACTGAAAAATATCTTGTTGATGAAGCATCAGATGATGTATCAACGCATGACAGGGGCAACTATCCCCACAAACAAGGCACAATTGGCAGAAGAAAAGTATCGTCATTTGTTTGATTCGGCTAATGATGCCATTTTTATCATTGATATGGCGACCGGGCGTTTTTTGGATGTGAATCGGCGGGCGATGCGTTGGCTAGGGTATCCTCGTGAGCAATTTTTGCAGATGACCTATTTTGATATTGAAGTCCCCCTGATTGACCAAAATCCTGAACAGTCGAATGCTGTCGAACAACTCAGCACCAACGGGCATTTCATTTTTGAAATGGGTTATAAGGCACACGATGGTACGGTGTATCCAACAGAAGTCAGCAGTCGTATTTTTACGTATGATGGTCGGCGAGCGTTGTTGAATATCGTCCGCGATATTACGCGCCAAAAACAAATCAAAGCAGAGGAAGATGCCCAACGTAAGCTGGCAGAAGCCCTGCGCGATACTGCCGCCGTGTTGAATAGCACACTGGATGTCGATGAAGTGTTAACCCGCGTCTTAGAGGCAGTCACACGGGTGTTGCCGTCTCCATTAGCCAGCATTATGTTGATTGACGGCGATGTAGCACGGGTATCGAAGCATATCGGTTATTCAGATATGTTGCCCGATGTTCGTTATTTGGATGATTTACGCATTCGAATTCAAGATACGGGTAATTTGGCGTGGATGATTCGGCATCATTTGCCAATGGTCGTCCCTGATGTTCAAGCCTATGCCCCATGGATAAAGTTCGCCGAGACAAAATGGATAAAATCGTATGTCGGCGCGCCAATTGTTGTCGAGGGGGATGTGATTGGTTTTATCAATATGGATTATCCCGAAGCCAACCGCTTCACCCAAGCCCATGCCGATCAACTGATGGCATTTGCCAATCAGGCGGGTGTTGCCATTCAAAATGCTCGTTTGCATGAAGCGATTCGGCGTCACGCCGATGAACTCGAAAAACGGGTGCAAGAGCGTACCGCCCAACTGACATTGGTCAATAATCAGCTTTTAGAGCAAATTAGCGAGCGCCAAAAAATAGAAGCACGCCTTAATGAAGAACGCGAATTATTGCGGGTGCTAATCGACAATATCCCCGATGAAATTTATGTCAAAGATTTACAAGGTCGACACATCCTCGTCAATAAAGCAATGCATAAACGCCTCGCCCCGCGTGCGCCCAATGGTGTCGTCATCGGCACGACTAACGCCGATTACCTCCCGCCCGAAAAAGTGAAAAAACGGCGCGAAGAAGAATATCATATCCTCTATGAACGCAAAATGGCGCTCACCGAAGAGGGGAGTTTTCAGTGGGATACCCCAGAACCCACTTGGATTTTGATGACCCGTGTGCCGATTTATGATAACAATGGTCAACCATTGGGCATTGTGGGCATTAATCGTAATATCACCGAAGTCAAACGGGCAGAAGAATATGTCAGTTATATCATCGGCGGGGCATATTGTTTATTGTGGTACGCGCATGTTGAGGAAGTCGATGGGCAATTCAAATGGAATATGCAGGTGAGTAGCCAAGAGGCATCGATGCGCTTTTTGCCGTTGCAATTGAACCCCAATGAAACGTATATGGATGCTTTTCGGCGTAGTGTGCATCCTGAAGATGTGCCAAAATTATATGCGGTTAGTTCACAAGCCATCCGCGAAGGCAAGACCAATTACTACCAAGAATATCGGTGTATTCGTGCCGATGGCGAAACACGCTGGTTGCATGAAGAGGCGCAGATTACCCCATTGGGTAATGGACGCTATCGCATCATTGGCGTGTGTACCGATGTGACCGAGCGTCGTTTGGCAGAAGAAACCCTGCAACGCGCCAATGAATTGCTCGAAGCAGAAGTCGAAAATCGTACAAAAGACCTGATTGAGATCAATAAAGACCTGATTTTACAGGTACAAGTGCGCGAACAAGCCGAACACGCCGAGCGCGAACAACGTAAATTTTCTGAGGCGCTCAGCGATGCCGCCGCCGTCCTCACAGAGAGTTTACAGCTCAATGATGTCCTCGATCGCATTTTGTCGTTTGCGGGGCGTGTTGTACCGCCACATGATGCCGCCAGCATTATCCTGATTGAAGATGAAATTTTCATCCGTCACTTGCGCTTTCGGCGTTATGTCAGTGGTGAAATGATAGATATTCCCGCCGATAGAGATCGCTATTATCTCGATTCGTTGCCTATTCTACGCCGTATCCACGACACACGCATACCAATTGTGATACAAGAATCCGATGGCGAAGCCGATTGGATGGATGTCGATGAAATTCGTTGGGTGCGGGCATATATCTGTGTGCCGATACAAACACAAGGGCGTGTGATTGGTTTTTTGACGGTGGCGAGTCGCAATCGTAATCAGTTCACATCACATCATGCTAACCGCCTGTTGACCTTCTCTAATCAGGCGGGCATCGCCATTCAGAACGCACAACTCTTTGCTGAGGTGAACCGCAATGCCCTTGAGTTACGCCAGCGTGTGACAGAAGCGACCGCCCAACTAG
>PGTJ01000262.1 GCA_002794515.1 Phototrophicales bacterium | reverse complement strand
TGACATTGGATGTCCCACAAACCAATATCCTCGAATTGGGGGCAACGGTGGGTGGACGTTTTTCATCGGAAATCGCCGAAGTCTATTACACATTCAATGGCAGTGCGGGGCAAATCGTCACCTTCTCGTTACAATCGAGCGATGTCGATACCTATCTGTTCCTAAAAGATAGTGAGGGCAACGTCATCGCCGAAAATGATGATAGCGCAGGCACACTCAATTCGCGCATCGGTCCGTTCCAACTCACAGAAAATGCCGAATATACCATCGTTGCCTCGACATATTCGTATGTGTTTGCGGGTGAATATGTTTCTGGGGTATATGAACTACGCGCCGAAGAGTCCGTCCCGACCCGTGTGGAATATGGCGAATTGGTCGAAGGTCAACTCAATCTTGATACCAATCAGGTCAGCGCAACATATGCCTTTATGGGTGAAGCGGGTGATGTGGTGACATTAAACCTCAACACACTGGGATATGCGCTCTATGTGCAACTATTAGGACCAAACGGCACGATTAATCAAACAACAAGCGGTGGCACGGCACTGTTGGGTCCTGTCGTCTTATCGGATGACGGGTTATATGTGGTCATCGTCAATAGTTACGACCTGTATGAACCGACCGATTTCAGCTTTGTGGTGAATACTGTCGAACCGATTGCTATCAGCATCGATGAACCGGTTGTGGGAACATTCTCTAAAGATGAAACGATTTATGTGTATACATTTGATGCCACCGCAGGCATGGGCATTGATGTCCTCGTGACCAGCAACGGCGCGGTCGATACACGCATCACCCTCACATCGCCATCTGGCACGGTGATTGCCTCAGATGATGATAGCGGTGTGGGCTTCGACCCCGAATTGCTGGGGATCGTCCTCACCGAAGACGGCACATATTCGCTCCTCGTCCAACCGTATATCATCGGTGATAGTGGCGACTTCACCGTGTCGGTCAGCACCAGCTACATCATGAAATTGAACGATGAATCGCTAACCGTCCGCCTGAGTGATAAGACCTTCCGTGCGGTGGGCATCTTTGAAGGGGTGGCGGGTGAAACTGTGTTGCTCAGTGTCCGTGTGATTGCTGGCGCAGAACGCGAACCTTATATCACCGTCACACAAGGCGAAACGGTGTTGGCTACTCAGAGCATTGGCTCAATTAAACGGATCCTCTTAGAACTCGACATTCCCGCCGATGGTCCCGTGCAAGTGAACGTAGAACACTTCGACTCTGGCGGTAATGCCGTCATCGAATTTTCGGTTGAGCGGTAGGTCAATCATAACAAAATCCCCTCCCTGCGATAACGAGGGGATTTTGATTTTATCGTCTAGCTGGTGGCAAATCACCGATCACAATCACATGATTTTTCGCTCGTGATATGCCGACATAAATCAATATATCGCGCACTTCGTCTTTGGCTTTATCCAATTCGGTGAGGATGACCACAGAACTTTCAAGTCCCTTATAGCTATAAATGGTGCTAACGCGCACCCATGTGGACACATCATTATTCAAATCCCAAGTAAGGGCAAAATTGCCTAATCGTAGCAAATGTTTCCACTGACTACGCTCTTTCGAAGCGGGTGTCAGGATGATGATGTCATCACTTTTCACACCTTGTTCATTGATTAACTCATGCAAAACACGTTGCAGATCTTTTTGTGGGTCGCCAGTATTGCGGATATCAATCGCACGCCCTTCGGGACCGACACACTCGGTGAGGATATCACTTTGTGCATAGGCATTCATGGCATGATGAATATGTTGGGTATTCCGACAATTCTCGTTCAATACAAATGGCATATCCGCCATCGGTATGGTGCTTGAACGAGCATATAGTCGCTGATTTTCATCAAAAAATACATAAAATATCCCGTTTTGTGGGTCTTTCAATAAATCTGAGAGGGCGATCCACCACGTATCTTGAAAATCTTGTGCTTCATCGATGATAATGGCATCGAATAATTTATCTGGGCGAATCTGACGCAACACATGGCAGGCATCGAGTAACAAATCGGGGGCTTGTGCATCAAATTCTTGGATAGTCATCGGCGGGTCTTGAAAACCCGCCCACTGGCGTGCTTTTTCGACCATGCTATGAAATGTCGAAACGATCAACCCTTCGTGGACGAGTTTTAATTCTAGCCATGTTTGCAAATTGCGATTGTAACACATCACCAAAACACGAAACCCGTCTGTGAGCAGGTGATGGGCTTTTTCCATCGCCAAGAGTGTTTTACCCGTCCCCGCGCCCCCCATAATGGCGGCACGTCTGATACGATGCAATTGACGCAAAATTTTGAATTGCGCTTGTGTGAGGCGGTCGATTTGTTTATTTTCGCGTTTAAAAATTTCGACAATAGCTGGCTGAAAGGATTGCGTCACCTGAAATAACGATACAAGCGCCTCAACCGCTTTACGTCCATCCATATGCCGATTATCTTTATCGGCACGCGATTGCCAATAGGCAAAAATCGCTAACAAACGCGCTTCGATATTCTCTAAATGTCGAATATCTAAGATGATGTCTTGTGGGCAATCGGGTCGTACATCCGTGTTAAATTGCGAATCGGGAAATGCCAACGCCGGAAAAATTGCATATCGATGCTGACGTGTTTTGGGCGATAGCGCCAACCATTTTTTGAGTTCACGCCGATTGCGCTCGGCTTGGATACACGGGTCTTGAATGATGATGACTTTCTGATAGAGGTTGGTGCTTGTCCAGTTGCCATTTTGAACGGCGATAATCCCGCCTTTGACCTCCATAACCAACACCCCATGTTTAGGATGGGCAATCAGAAAATCAATTTCGCCAACGGTGGCATTATCTTTAGAAATCCACGATACGCCTTGAATAATTGTCCAGTCATCACCTAATTGTTCAAAGGCTTCGTATAATGTGCGCTCTGCTTCGCTGGTGCTATCATCGGCTTTTGCCCCACGAATGACTTTTCCTAAATAAAATCCTTGTAAATATCCAACGGTTATCTGATCTGCATGTTGTGATAATTCGCGCAACCCCAATGGTGTAATGCGAAAACGATCGTGTTGGCTATCTGTCGGATGTTGTTCTTTGATCACCATGCCTGCTTTAACAAAATGGGTATCGCACCAACCGACACGATTGAGGATAATGCTTAAATTGCCCTGTTTGATATTCAAGGCACGCTCTGGTAATTGGAATTCTGCTAACAAATGTGCGATGATTTCTGCCCGTGTGAGCGAGTGACGAGTAGAAAGTGCGCGTAAAAAAGGCACTAAGAACGCATTTTGTGGTGGTATATCAATCGGTTGTTCATCGGGTATCATAACCCCACTCTCCAGAGATGATTTATGGTTTATCGCTATCTTCGCACATTTTAACATTATCACCCACAAAATGCCGATATTCGCTAAATCATCATTTTGTGTTATCCTACTTTACCGAAAAAGTGTGTCTATCAAGAGGTTGTTTATGATTGCCAAAATCGCAGAATGGATGCGCCCCATCTTGGAATTTCCGCTCATCCGCAAGGTACGCCGTAATCATGCGCTGGAACATGCCACCATCCATATGTTAGGGCGCAAACACAAAGATTTACCCCCCATCGCCGCCCATAGCAATAACAACGGCTTCATCGTCATCGGCGATGTGCCAACAGAGGCACTGGAATCGGCGGTGAAAGAGGCAATTGCACGCCTACAAGCGGGCGAAAGCCAGTGGGCAATCCACCCCAATTGTGGCACGAATTTGGCAACGGCGGGCGGATTAACCACCATCAGTGGTTGGATTGGTTTGGGACGTGGCAAAAAATTGACCCTCGACCGCCTGTCATGGACGATGACGCTGATGATCGTGTCGCTGATGATAGCACAACCGTTA
>PGTJ01000635.1 GCA_002794515.1 Phototrophicales bacterium | reverse complement strand
TTATTATTGGATGGGCGGGGTATGACCCCAGATTTTGATTTTGAACATCTCATTAAAATTTTGGGATTTATCATACAAGTGTTGGGTTTGGTCATCATCCCGCTTGGGGTGGGCTTGTTTGCCCTTTTGCAAGCCTATAACCTCTTTGCATGGGTGTGGTCGGCATTGGCGGTGAAATCACCACAATTCCAACCATTATTTGTCTCAGATACATCTGTCCCTGTTGTCGATATGACCGCGCCACAAGCCGAAGAACGAGGGCATTCATCCGATTGGAAACTCACCGAAATTCCTGTGTTGCTCTTCATCAGTTGGTGGGCGGTATTTAATCTACTGGCATACACACTGGCGGGCGAGAAGATGCCATGGTTGGGTACACATATGAGTGTGCCGATGATTTTCCTCGCTGGATGGTATTTTGGACGTATCATCGACCGCATCGATTGGGGTAAATTTGCACAACGCACTTGGTTATATCTATTCATTTTGCCTCTGATGGTGTTGGCATTATTCCGCCTGATTATCCCACCATTATTCGGCGAGCAACCTTTCTTAGGCACAGACCAAATCCAGTTGGTATACACCTATAATTGGTTAGGGGCATTGGTGATATTTTTGGGCATGGGTTATTTCGCTTTCTGGCTGGCACAAAAATCGGGTTGGAGTGCCTTCAGGCAAATGATAGCGGTGGTGACATTCTCCATCTTGATGGTGTTAACATTCCGCTCGGCGTGGATTGCAT
>PGTJ01000371.1 GCA_002794515.1 Phototrophicales bacterium | reverse complement strand
CGACATCGAAAATGGCTATTTTGATAAACTGTTGCTCACACCCATCAGTCGTATCGCTTTACTATCGGGACCTGTGTTGGCGGGCGCAATTATACTGGGCATCCAAACATCGCTGATTTTATTCGTGGCAATCTTGATGGGGCTTCAATCGGCGACGGGCTTGGCAGGAATCCTCGCTGTGTTGGGCTTCGGCATGTTGTTGGGGACGGGCTTCGCAGGGTTCGGTGTGACCGTTGCCTTGCTCACAGGGAGCGCCGCGGCGACTAGTGGTGCGAGCTTCGCCTTCTTCCCGCTCACCTTCCTGACCGCCACTTTTGTGCCAATTAACTTGTTAGATGGGTGGTTGAAAACTGCCGCCGAGTGGAATCCGATTACTTATATCCTGCAAGCCACCCGCGAAATTTTGCTCAATGGCTGGAATTGGGAATATATCGGGCAGGGGTTAATCGCCTGTGCCATTTTGGGATTAGTGCCGTTTTTCATCTCGTTATGGGCATTGCGCCAACGCACAACCCGCAAATAACCCAATTTTATCCCTGCAATAACCCAAATAGCCCCGATGTGGGCTATTTTTGCTTTCGGTTGAAATGACATCTCTTGCTATCAAACCATATCGTCATCGGTTCATCCCGACTATAATGATAGTAGCACAAACATCTGAAATAGAGGGAAGTTATGTCCGAACAATATGACCTAGAACAAGACCTCAAAGAACTCGAAGCGATGGTGAATCACCTTGTGCCATATCTCAAATCAAAAGAGCTATATGGCAATGCAGGGGGTGGATTTTTCTCGCGGATGCCCGCCCTGACTATCGGCGCAGTGTTGATGCGCCTGCGCCGTATCGAAGCACAACGTTTATCGCTCTCATCGAGCCAACGGGAACGGTTTGATAAAATCAAACAAGCCCACAAAAATATTTATCAGGAATGGAAAATTCATTACGATAAAAAATTATTGCGCGAGGCACATTCACGCCTCGATGCCATGCGAACATTTTTTGAAGAATGCGAAAACGACCCACGCCTGTGCGCGCAAGTCTATTCGCCAGAGGTGTTACGACGCACCATCGTACAAGAAATTGTGTTGTATATGAACGAAATCAACCTGACCGATGAGACACTCACCGAAAAATTGCGCGATGTCGATAGTCGGTTACGACGCTATGTGCGCCCTGCCGACTTTTTTTGGGCGAATCAATTACAACCTGTTTATGCCCAAGCCGACTTCTGGTGGTTGTATCACCGCCCAGCAGGAAGAGAGCGTTAGGTGATGTTCTATCTGCGTCCGTTCACATGGGTGTTGATATTATTCGGATTATTCGTGGTGTATCGGGCATTATCTACCCCTGTGCGCGGATTAGATAATCACGAAGCATGGGCGATGTGGATAACCCACGATTCCACGCCGATCATCGGCACACCCCGCGATATGCTCAGCGCCATGCGCGTGAATATGAGTGATATGGTCGCGTTATGGCGCGAAAATCTCACTCCACCGTTGTATCTCGTCTTATTAGACCTGTGGCGCATGGTAGTAGGGGCAAACCTAGTCTGGGGCAGGTGGTTATCATCGCTGATGAGCCTATTGGCATTCGCTGTCACCTTACGGGCAACACATCGAATGCGCTTTGAGGGCAAGCGGAGCGATGTGCTATTTCTGGGCTTACTCTTCAGCTATCCCGCCGCCACCATCAGCGCGGAGAGTGTGGTCATGGTATGGTGTGCATTGGGCATATGGGCGCATATCGGCTATCGACAAACACATCAATGGCAATATCGGCTCATGACGGTATGTTGCTTGTTGTTCATCATCGCCAGCGTACCATTTTGGCATGTAAATATGATCCTCGCGCTCCTCACACCACCACTCGCTATATTCACCTTGCGGATTATGCACCTCAAACCTGATGATACGATTCATGTATCGTATAATCCCATCATCACCACCACTGCCTTGTTTTTCATTTGCTCGTTCATCATCTATCAATTGTTAATGGTATGGGTGCGCCAAGATTGGCGAAGCATCATCACACAATATAGCGCAGAGCGCAATCTGACCCAACCGATCGTACTGATTTATCCGCCATATCACCCGCTCGCTTATTATGATCGCACAGAGACAATCCGTTTTGGACGTGGAGCAACGGTCAACTTAGGTTGGCGTGAATTTAGTGATGCCGAGTTGGAACAAATTGCAAGTGCATTAGCACAAAGTGACACATTTTGGATGGTCGCGCCCAACGGTGAACGGCGGTCGGAGGTGCTGGCGCGGTTGTTGCGGAGCCATAATCGGGTATTATTGGCGAATATCAACGGCATGATGCCCCAACGATTCACCAGACGGTGATGCCAAGACATAAAAAGGCAAAGACAGAACTAACGGTTATATTTTTCGAGGGCGCTTCTGGCTTGTGGGGTGTCGATGGCTTTGAGCGCCTGAACCACCGCCATGAATAATCCCCGATTAAACCCATGCAATTGAAAATGACGCGAGTTGCCTGTTTTGTAATCTG
>PGTJ01000785.1 GCA_002794515.1 Phototrophicales bacterium | reverse complement strand
TTCTTTTATACAAAGATTTGTGACAAATGTCACTTTATTTTTAAATGAGATGTGGTATTATTTACTTGCCCTATATAGGCTGTTTATATAAATATTCCCTTTCTTGAGAGGAGGTAAAATAGTGATGCGTCGTTTTGTATTCATCTTGATTGTCGGCTTATTGATGTTGATAGGTGGTGTGGCATCGGCACATGAACACGGTGTGCATATCCGTGTGGGGCATTTTTCGCCCACATCACCCGCCGTCGATGTGTATGTCGGTGATATGTTGGCGATTCGCGGTCTGAGCTTCATGAGTACATCAGAGTATATCGGCATTGATGGCAACATGGCAGAGATGAGCATTGTCCCCACCGGTGGCGTGTTAGCCGATGCGGTGTATAGC